>JAJFVH010000007.1 GCA_021371875.1 Bacteroidales bacterium | reverse complement strand
GATTAAAGCATAAAAAATGCCTGCTGAGTTTTGGTATCGGCAGGCATTTTTATTTGTTGCAATGCACTGTTATTATTTTTTCTTTTGTTTGGCAGATTGATTGGTATAAAGAAAACGTTTAATCTTTTGCGAAGCTGTTTTTTCAAATGGCTCGTCCATAATATCCACCCTGCTTAACTGAGACACACGATTAAGTTTTGAATTCAGCTCTTTTGTAAAATGTTTCTTCCAATCGTTATATTGTTCTTTTTTTTCCTCAATAATTGTCTTTAATTGTTCAATATTCTTTTCAATCAATAATTCCATATCGAGAATTATTTTGGCAACCAAAAAACCATCTTCTTCAATAACCAATGATTCCACAACAAATTGATTACTATTGATAATAGTCTCAATATCTTCTGGATATATGTTTTCGCCACTTGCTCCAATAATAGTATTTTTCATCCTCCCCTTGATAAACAACCGGTTTTTCGAATCGAATTTCCCCAAGTCACCGGTTTTGAACCAACCATCTGCCGTCAATACTTCGTTCGTTGCTTCAGTATTTTTATAATATCCTTTCATTACATTAGGCCCTTTCGCCCAAATTTCACCTATTCCTTTTTTATTCGGCTCGTTTATTCTAAGCTGGACTCCTTCCAAAGCAAAGCCTGTCGATTGCAGCTCGGTTTGATGTGGTGAAGCTCCGGCGAGTAAAGGAGCTGTTTCGGTGAGTCCGTAGCCGATTGCATAAGGAAATCGTGCTTCTTTCAAAAAACGTTCAACGCGCGAGTCGAGTTTTGCACCACCGATCCCGAAGAATTTTAACCTGCCGCCAAATGTTTGATAAAGCTTTTTACCCGCGATGCGATGTATCAGCATACGAAACAACGTCGTTTTATAAATTACGCGTGTAAACCTCGATTTTGTAAATTTTGACCGGATCTGATTCTTATATATTTTTTCCATAATCAATGGAACCGACAACATCATGGTTGGCCGGATTTTACCCATTGCCGGCAACAACGATGACGCAGTAGGCGGCTTTTCCAAATAATAAATGGAAGCTCCGTACATAAGCGGATAAAGCATGCCTATTGAGTTTTCGTAAGTATGTGACAGCGGCAAAAACGAAAGAAAAATATCGTCATGGCTAATAGGCGAAACCGTGTAGGACTGCGCTGCCACAAAAGTTACACTTTTATGAGACAAAACAACTCCTTTTGAACGACCCGTAGTGCCGGAAGTATAAATAATGGCAGCAGTGTCTTCTTCTTCAACCTGAATTTTATCAATTTTCTGCTTATTGCTGGTTGAAACTACTTTTCCGGATACAACAGATAAATTATCAACCGAAATCGTGGCTATTAAATCAGGTAAATCAAGCCCATCTATTTTTGAAGCCAACCGGTCACTTACAATCAAGACCTTGGATTCAGAGTGCAATAAAACATTTTCAACTTCCTGGCGGGTAAAATCGGGTAAGATGGGAACAATCACCAGGCCTTTGGATACGACTGCAAAATAAGCAACGACCCAATTGGGCATATTCTGAGAAAACAGCGCAACCTTATCTCCTTTTTGTAACCCAAAGGAAAATAAAATTCCCGCAACTTCATCTATTTTTTCACCTAACTGTTTGTATGTAATCGGGTTTCCTTCGACAAAGGAAATGGATGGATATTTTGCAAATTTTTTAACTGAATAATCAATTAACGACTTTAAAGTAAGTGGTTTGTGCTCAATTTTCTTGTGCATGTTGTACTTTTCGGGTTGTTTGTATAAAAAATAAAACTACAAATATAATTAAAAAAAATATATACTGCACAATAATTACTTGTTTGTGCAATATTTATTTATAAATAATGAAAATGCAGGGTCGTTTATTTAAATCAGGTAATTGTTTTCTCCAGTCCTTAAGTGATTTAGTCTGGATAAATTCGGTTTCGAGTGTAATATCGGCTGCAATGCAAAGCTTTGTAGTTGGTTGGCAGGAAATCAGAATATCCTCGAGCATTTTCATATTCCGGTAAGGCGTTTCGATAAAAATTTGCGATTGACTTTCAGTATAAGCCCTATTTTCAATTTTTTTCAAAGCTTTTGTACGCTCATTGGGCTGAATGGGCAGATAACCGGCAAACGCAAAACTTTGTCCGTTGAAGCCGGAAGCCATTAACGCAAGTAGGATGGATGACGGCCCTACCAAAGGAACAACTTTAAATTGCCGGGTCTGCGCCATAGCTACCACATCTGCTCCTGGATCGGCAATAGCCGGACATCCGGCTTCCGAAATTATTCCTACATTGTATCCATCGTGCAGCGGTTTCAGAAAGCCGCTTATTTCTTCGGGCGAAGTATGCTGATTGAGCACATAAAATGTCAAATCATCAATAACAATGGCCGGATTCATTTTTTTCAGAAATCTGCGGGCTGTACGAATATCTTCGACAATGAAATACTTCAATGCCGAAACAATTCCGGTATTGTAAGCCGGAAGAATCTTTTCGAAAGAAGTCTCTCCCAGCGAAGTCGGGATCAAATATAATGTTGGCATAAATTCGTTTCGTGTTTCGCAAGTTTATAAAGTTCGTAAAGCGAGTTATCAAACTTTTGAACGTAATCATTTTAACAACCCTGATCAACTCAATTTGCTTAACTAATTAGGGTCTGCTGATAAACCAACAATCAATTAAAACACATTAAATTACATTACATATTTCAATCATTTGATGCAAAGAAAATTGAAAATAGTCATAAAAAATTATGCATCAAAAACAAAATAACAGGAACGCGGATTCAGCGGACCTCAGCGGATTTTTAAAATTATTTACGGATTTGTTTCTGATTATGTTTTCTTCGAAAACAGCAGATATTTAAGACTATGGGTACTTATCCATTTCGGTTTATCAAAAAAATCAGTTTAAAAATTATCAGCGGTATTTCGCTGAATCCGCTGAATCCGTGTCCCTATTTCTTCTTTTTAGTTTTTCAGTAGCCCCTAATTAATATTTCAAATTTTCAAGCACTTCAGCCAGAATTTCCCATTCGTACATTTTATGTTCCAGTTCACGTTGTTTCTTTTGATACAACAAAATAAAATCGCTGTCGGAAGCAAATTCAGGTAATTCAAGTTGTTTGTTCATATTTTCGAGTTCGGTTTCCAAACCTGATATTTGTTTTTCAACTTCTTCAACATCCTTTTCGGCTTTGCGAATTTTCCTGTTTTGTTCCTTTCGCGCTTCGTAACTCAGTTTATTTTCCGAAGCAGACTTATCAACACTTTCGTTCTCTGCTTTCAGCGAATTTGAAATTTCGAGTTCGCGTAAGCTGTCCATTTTTTTATACTGCAAAAACTCATAGATTCCGCCTAAATGTTCACGCACCTTTTTATTGGCAAATTCATACACTTTGGTAACCAAACCATCCAAAAATTCACGGTCGTGCGAAACCACGATTACGGTTCCATCAAAAGCCTTGATCGCTTCTTTCAGAACATCTTTTGAACGCATATCGAGGTGATTGGTAGGTTCATCAAGAATCAACAGATTCACAGGTTCGAGCAATAAACGAATCATGGCCAGGCGACTGCGTTCACCGCCCGAAAGCACTTTCACTTTCTTATCCGATGCCTCGCCACCAAACATAAACGCACCGAGTATATCACGGATTTTCGTACGGATATCGCCTACAGCCACAAAATCAATCGTTTCAAAAACCGTCCGGTTTTCGTCGAGCAACGAAGCCTGATTTTGTGCAAAATAACCTATTTTTACATTGTGCCCGAGTTTTAGTTTTCCGGAATATTCAATTTCGTTCATTATACATTTCACAAGCGTTGATTTTCCTTCACCATTTTTGCCCACAAAAGCCACTTTCTCACCCCTGTTGATAATCATGCCAATATTATCGAGCACCAAATGTGAACCGTAAGCCTTAGACAAATGTTCCATTTCGACAGGAATAATCCCTGAATGGACTGCAGGAGGAAATTTCAGACTTAAACGGGAGTTGTCCTCCATATCCACTTCAAGTCTTTCAAGTTTATCAAGCTGTTTGATACGCGACTGAACCTGCACGGCTTTTGTAGCTTTGTACCTGAACCGTTCGATAAAATCTTCTGTTTCCTGTATCAGTTTTTGCTGGTTTTCGTAAGCCCGTACTTGTTGCTCGTGGCGTTCTTTACGCAACTGAACATATTTTGAATAATTTACATTATAATCATATATTTTCCCAAGCGAAATCTCAATCGTTCGTTCGGTTACTGCATCGATAAAAGCACGGTCGTGCGACACGAGTAAAATTGCACCTCCGCAAGTAACCAGGAAATTCTCGAGCCATTGGATTGACTCTATATCAAGATGGTTGGTAGGCTCATCGAGCAATAAAACATCCGGGCTAAGCAACAAGATTTTAGCCAATTCGATGCGCATACGCCAACCTCCACTAAACTCGGAACACTGACGTTCGAAGTCGGAACGTAAAAAACCTAATCCCAATAAAGTCTTTTCTATTTCAGCATAAAAATTACCGTTACTTATAATTTGCAGGTGTTCGTTGGCGTGCGACAATTTATCAATTAACCTGTGATATTCGTCACTCTCATAATCTGTTCTGTCAGCCAGTTCCTGATTCATCCGTTCAATTTCAGCCTGCAAATCCGTGATATGTTCAAAAGCCTTTTCAGCTTCCTGCATTACGGTTGTGCCTTCGTTATGAATCATGTGCTGAGGCAGATAACCAATGGTCATATCTTTTGGTATGGTTATTCTCCCTTTGGTAGGCGATTGTTTTCCGGCAAAAATACGTAAAAGCGTGGTTTTGCCTGCTCCATTTTTACCGACTAAAGCAATTCTGTCCTTAGGATTTACTAAAAAACTAATTTCATCGAAAAGAAGAGAACCTCCAAAATCAATCGTAAGTTGTTCAACAGAAATCATATATATGTTCCGAATGGGTTTGAAATACTTGTTAAGGAATCTGTTTGAAAAATATTGATAATCAAAGAGTCTCAAAAAGTATCCTATGCAGATGGATTAAACATCAAGGCGCTCGTACTGAGAATTTTTACTTTTAAACTCAGGAACAATTTTTTTCATTTGCGATACTGTAAGAAAACTTTTACACAAGAAACTATAATGAATTAATTCATCAATTTCAGCTGAAACAGTTTCATAATCATATTCCTGTACTTTAGCTATCATTATTTGGGGATTATGCGTTTTTGTTGTTATTTCCTTGTTATTTAAGAGTTCTTCGTATAATTTTTCTCCAGGTCGTAATCCTGTATATTCAATTTTAATATCCACTTCGGGAATGTATCCTGCTAATCTGATCATTTTACGCGCCAGGTTCACGATTTTCACCGGACTGCCCATATCAAAAATAAATATCTCGCCACCTTCGCCCATTACCCCTGCTTCGAGCACCAACATACAAGCTTCGGGTATTGTCATAAAATACCTGATTATTTCGGGATGCGTTACCGTAACCGGACCTCCTTTTTCAATCTGGCTTTTAAATAAAGGAATTACCGAACCATTTGATCCTAAAACATTTCCAAAACGAGTGGTGATGAATTTTGTAACGTCATTACCTTCTGACTGAAGTTTCCGAAATAAAGACTGAACATAAATTTCAGCAATCCGTTTTGAAGCTCCCATAACATTCGTTGGGTTCACCGCTTTATCGGTTGATACCATTACGAAGCGTTGAACCTTATATTTCACAGCCAGATCAGCCAGATTTTTGGTACCCAACACATTAACCTGAATACTCTCGACAGGATTATCTTCCATCAAAGGCACATGTTTGTACGCTGCTGCATGATAAACAAAATCGGGACGATACAAATCCATCATGTATTCCATTCGTTCCTTATTGCGTACATCTCCTAAAATCAAACTGAAATTCTGGTTGGGATATTTATCTTCAAGTTCAAGTTTTAATGAATGCATGGGCGTTTCAGCCTGATCGAGCAATACTATCAGTTGCGGTTTGAAAGGCACCACCTGATGTACGATTTCGTTTCCGATGGACCCGGCTGCCCCTGTAATTAACACCACCTTCGATTTAAGCTGATTTTCGATGTTTTCGGTAGAAATATTTATTTTAGGACGTTCCAGCAAATCCTCAATCTGAACCGACTTGATTTGCTTGATATTAGGTATTTCATTCGTCCATATACTCATGGGAGGAAAAGTTAATATCGACAAATTATTATTCAGGAATATATCCAAATCAATTACCGGATTGATTTCTTTCATCTTTACAGGGGATACAATAATAGCTTTAGCTTTTTTAATTACTATCTTTTTCAACGTCTCCTCATTCAAATGATAAACTTTAACCCCCATAATAACGCGTTCACATACTGCTTTATCTTCGTCGATAAATCCTACCAGTTTATATTTAACATCATCTTGCCCTGATTGAAGCATTTTGGCTATACCAACTGCAACCGATTTTGTTCCGTATATCATAACCGGAGTAATTTGCCCCATGTTTTGGGATAAAAAATCGTACATGGTTTTAACCCCAAGGCGAACTAAAAAAAGTAACAGAAAAGAAATTACGGCATAAATTAAAAGCTCCGGATAATAAAAAAGTACTATATTTTCAAAATGCCGGAAAAGAAAATTTATGACCGACAGAATTATAATATTGGCAAAAACAGCGAATAAAAGTTTCACTGCATCTACATAACCCGAATACCTGAGAACGCCTGAATAAGTATGGAAAACCCAAAACAAAACAATCTGGAAACCTAAAACAATAAAGTTACGCTGAAAAAAATTCAGCACATGATGATCCGGTTCATTTAACATTAACTTTGTTGACAAATAAAATGAAATGTAATAGGCTATAACACATAATAAAATATCAGCCAGCAAAACAAGCCAGCGCGGCAAATATTTTAAATAAACAATATGTGAAAATATATCCGTATTCTTCAAAAAATTGAGTTTATCTTTCATTTCCTAACAAATTTTTTCTCTGTTTTTTCAAACAGATTACAAAGATAATTTTAAAAACCGAAAAAAAAGTATAAACTAAAAAATTAACGCTCAAAATATTACTCCTAATACGAATATCATTTTAATTTTCTGAAACTTATATTTGGTACCGCGATATTGGGCAAATGTAATTGCAAAATGAAAATATATTCCATATCTTTGCAAACACTAAAAAACATAACAAAATCAGGACATGTCAATACATAATGAAAACATCCGGAGAGTAACTACCCAACGATTAATAGAGATGAAAAAACGGGGTGAGAAAATCAGTATGCTCACTGCTTACGATTACACAATGGGATCCATTGTTGATAAAGCAGGGGTAGATATAATACTGGTAGGCGACTCAGCATCAAATGTAATGTGCGGAAATTTAACTACTTTACCCATCACATTGGATCAAATGATTTTTCTGGCTAAATCAGTTGTCAGAGGGGTAAACAGGGCTTTGGTAGTAATCGATATGCCTTTTGGTTCGTATCAGGGCAACTCAAAAGAAGCATTAGCCTCTGCCATTCGCATTATGAAAGAAACGCATGGAGACTGCTTAAAACTTGAAGGAGGAGAAGAAATAATCGAATCTGTAAAAAGAATATTAAGCGCCGGAATACCTATTATGGGTCATCTCGGATTAATGCCGCAATCAATCAATAAATACGGTTCGTACACAGTAAGGGCACAGGAAGAAGCCGAAGCAGAAAAACTAATCCGGGATGCACACTTGCTTGAGGAAGCCGGTTGTTTTGCCGTTGTTTTGGAAAAAATTCCGGCTAAACTTGCCAAACAAGTTGCTATGGAACTCACCATTCCCGTAATCGGTATCGGAGCCGGTGGGGGTGTTGATGGCCAGGTATTGGTTCTACATGATATGATAGGATTAACCCAGGACTTTTCTCCACGTTTTCTCCGGCGGTATGCTAATTTACAGAAAATAATGAATGAAGCGATTGAACATTACGTAACCGACGTAAAATCGGGTGATTTCCCGAGCGAAATGGAACAATACTAAAAATAATTTTAGTTATAAAAAAAACGGACTTGTCTTAGTTTGAGGCAAGTCCGTTTTTTCATTTCCTTCTCCTTGAGGAGAGGGGATTAAGGGGTGATTATTCTTCCAACAAAATCTCCATAATAGTGCAAGCTGCTTTCGCAACTGGACTTCCCGGGCCAAAGATAGCCGCCACTCCGGCTTTGTAAAGGAAATCATAATCCTGAGCAGGAATTACTCCACCGGCAATAACGATAATATCTTCACGGCCCAATGCTTTCAGTTCGGCAATTACCTGCGGAACCAAAGTTTTGTGACCAGCAGCCAACGAAGAAATACCCATTACATGCACGTCGTTTTCCACGGCTTGTTTTGCTGCCTCGGCCGGAGTCTGGAACAAAGGTCCCATATCCACGTCAAATCCGCAGTCGGCATAACCGGTAGCTACAACTTTTGCACCACGGTCGTGTCCATCCTGACCCATTTTGGCAATCATGATACGCGGACGACGGCCCTCTTTTTTAGCAAATTGCTCTGTCAACTCGCAAGCTTTCTGAAAACTTGCATCGTTTTTAGTTTCTGATGAATACACGCCTGATATTGTTCTAATGGTTGCTTTATAACGTCCTGCAACTGCTTCGCAGGCATCGGATATTTCTCCCAAAGAAGCGCGCACGCGGGCTGCTTCAACGGCAAGTTCGAGCAGGTTACCGTTTCCGGTTTTAGCACATTCGGTAATGGCTGCCAATGCTTTTTGAACAGCAGCTTCGTTACGGTTGGCACGCAATTGTTTCAATCGTTCAATTTGTTGAATACGAACCGCCGTGTTATCAACTTCCAAAATATCGATCGGAGCTTCTTTTTCCAAACGGAACTGATTTACACCAACTATAATTTGATTTCCTGAGTCGATACGGGCTTGTGTGCGAGCCGAAGCTTCTTCGATACGCATTTTAGGAACACCGGTCTCGATAGCCGCAGCCATACCTCCGAGTTTTTCCACTTCTTCGATCAACGCCCATGCTTTTTCAGCCAGTTCGTTGGTTAACGACTCCACATAATACGAACCTGCCCACGGATCTACTTCACGGCAAATATCGGTTTCCTGTTGGATATAAATTTGAGTATTACGGGCGATACGGGCCGAGAAATCAGTTGGTAGGGCGATGGCTTCGTCCAACGCATTGGTGTGAAGCGATTGGGTGTGACCCAACGCAGCTCCCATAGCTTCAATACAGGTACGACCCACGTTGTTGAACGGATCCTGTTCGGTCAACGACCAGCCTGAAGTTTGCGAGTGTGTACGCAATGCCAGTGATTTCGGATTTTTAGGATTGAACTGTTTTACGATTTTAGCCCACAACATACGGGCAGCGCGCATTTTGGCAATTTCCATAAAGTGATTCATCCCGATAGCCCAGAAAAATGACAAACGCGGCGCAAAAGAATCGATATCCATGCCGGCATTTACTCCAGCACGTAAATATTCAAGTCCATCGGCCAGCGTGTAAGCCAGTTCGATATCGGCTGTAGCGCCTGCTTCCTGCATGTGATAACCCGAAATGGAAATGGAATTGAACTTAGGCATATTTTTCGAAGTATATTCAAAAATATCGGCAATAATCTTCATCGAGAATTTCGGCGGATAAATGTAGGTATTACGTACCATAAATTCTTTCAGAATGTCATTTTGGATGGTTCCGGCCATTTCTTCGAGTTTTGCACCCTGTTCCAAACCGGCGTTAATATAAAATGCCAGAATAGGAAGCACAGCGCCATTCATAGTCATGGAAACCGACATTTTATTCAACGGAATGCCATCGAACAATACTTTCATGTCTTCCACCGAACAAATAGAAACTCCCGCTTTACCAACATCGCCCACCACACGTTCGTGATCGGCATCGTAACCACGGTGCGTAGCTAAGTCGAATGCTACAGAAAGCCCTTTCTGACCTGCAGCAAGGTTACGACGATAGAATGCGTTTGATTCTTCGGCAGTGGAAAAACCTGCATACTGACGGATTGTCCAGGGTTGCATGGCGTACATCACGCTGTAAGGACCCCGTAAATAAGGTGGAAGTCCTGCAGCATAATTCAAATGCTCCATGCCTTCCAAATCGTCTTTGGTATAAAATGGCTTTACAGGGATCAACTCCGAAGTTAACCATGAACTGTCAACTTTGGGTGCTACCGCAGTTGTTGTGATATTTTTAATATCGATGTTGTTGAAATTTGGTTTCATTTTTTTAAGATTATTAGATTAAAGAGCAAAGAACAAAGACAAATACCGTTGTCATTGAAAAAAGATCTTAATCCAGTTTGTTTTTAAATCCTGTTATCATTTTTTGAAGCTCAATGATTTTATTCTGAATATTCTCAAAAACCAATGAATCTATATATTTTAAGTTTAAAGCAATCGTTATTTCAGTTTCCAACTCAAGCAAAGACCCAATTGAGATTTCTAAAAATCGTGCAAAATCTTTATTACTTGTTTTGGCAGAACCTTCAACAATATTTGTTGGAATAGAAACAGCTGCATGCTGCATTTGGGACATCAAACCAAATCGTTCATGGTTTGGGAATGTATTTGTCGGCTGATAAATTTCAGTTACCAAATTCATTAATTTAGTCCAAATATCTAATTTCCTAAAAATTATGCATTGTCTTTTGTCTTTGCTCTACAAAATCGGAAAAAGAATCAATACTGAAACATCCCACACTGCGTGAGAAATGATCAATGTTACTAAGTTTTTATTATACTTGTAAAGCAAACCCCAGAATATACCGCATACCATAGCTGCCATGATCAGCATAAAATTAAACGACCAGATATGTACCAGCGTGTATACAAGGGTTGTAACTATAAAGGCAATCCATTCGCCATATTTAGCGCCTAAAGTTCGTTGAACATATCCACGCCAGAAGATTTCCTCGGCAGGACCTACTAACAACACAAGCAACAAACTCAAAAACAAGGGATTTTCACCTTCTTTCAACTGATAGATATTACCAACTTGTTCCTTGGCAAAATCGAACAACAACGAAGAAAAAAAGTCGCCCAGATAAAACACAACATACAATACGGCCGCTGAACCTAAGCCAATAAGCAGGTCTTTTACCGAGAATGAAAATTGTTTTTTAAAATTTTCACCCAGAAAAGCGCTCATTAAAGTAAGCGCAGCTCCGGCAAATCCCATAGTGATCCAAAAATTCACATAATCTTTAGTCCATGGCGAAAACATCACGAACCAGAACACAATGGCAACAAATACAGGAATAATTACTTTTTTCATAACCAGGTAGCAACAATGTTCGATAATGACAATAATATACTGAAAATCAAAACTAATTGAGCTGAATCTGCATCCAAGTCTTTGATTAACTCAGGTTTGTCCGTTTCCGCCAATTGTATTTTTTTAATATTCTTCAATGCTATGGGTAATGTCAGAAACACCGATAGTGTCAATGGATGAATCATTCTGAATGTTACCATTAAAGCCACCGCAATATAAGCTCCCAAGGCTAAAACAATGTATTGTACTTTAGAACCTTTTACTCCTAAAAGCATTGCCTGTGTTTTGATATTGGCTTTACCATCATCGCGAATGTCGCGGGTATTGTTGGCATGTAAAATATTGACCACCAGAAACGCTATCGGGATTTCGAGAATAAATAAATTCCAGTTCAATTCGTTGGTCATTACAAATACAGTTCCCAATCCAATAAGCGGACCATAAATGATAAAAATCAACAAATCGCCCAGCGCCATAAACTTCAACTTATAATAAAAGTAAGTTCCCAATACACCAATAGCACCAATCCAAAGCAGATTAACACCGGTATTCAGACTAAGAAACAAACCGAGTAAAATCCCAATTACCAAAAAGGTAATACCGAAATTTAATATCGACTTAGGTTTAAACACGCCATCGACCAACATGCGGCTCGAACCGAATGTATCTTTGCGGTCGACATTATATTTATAATCGAAATAATCGCCAATCAGATTGCCGCTTGCCTGAAAAATACCGGCTCCAATTAAAGCTAAAACTCCATACCACCAATTTATATCGACAGTCATCTCGTTTTTCAAAAAGAAAACATACGAAATGGCTACCAAAGCGGGCATAGTTGAAGCGGGAAACGACCATGGCCGGGTAGCAATAATCCAGTTTTTTGTTGTCGGACTCATAATTTTTAGATTTTTAGATAAATAACAAATAGAAATTAGATTTTAAACAAAGAATAAACACGAATGGTTTGTTTTCTAAGTTTATTCTTACATACTTTTGTGTTTATCAGCCACGTATCTCTAATATATACACATCTTTATCTATTGCAACAACAAAGCATTGAAAGTTTTTAATGTTTCCAATACATTGGTTTTTACATTTACAAAATGTTCAATGCCGATTGCTTTCAGGTCATCGGTACATGCAGGTGCGCCGGCTATCACCAATAAAGCTTTTCCTTTAGCAAGTTCATAAGTAGCAGGAGCAAGTTCGGCATATTCGTCGTCGCTCGAGCAAAGCACGATGATATCGGCATTTGCTTCCAAAGCAGCTTTCACGCCTTCTTCAACCGTTGCAAAACCGAGATTATCCACCACTTCGTAACCGGCACAGGCAAAAAAGTTGCAAGAGAATTGTGCACGCGCTAAACGCATGGACAGGCTACCGATAGTAAGCATAAACGCTTTCGGACGTTTGGCGGCATTTTCGGTGGCAAAACGCAATGCTTCAAATTCTTCCGAAGCACGGACAGGAACCAGGGTTTCAATTTCGTTGTGATTGCAACCACAATCGGTTATATCTTTTTTCAATTCAACCTTTCCGTTAGCAATTTCATTGAAATTGGGGAATTGGTTGGTTCCAAGCAATACCTCACGACGACTCGAAACAGATTTCAACCGACTGGCAGCCGTTGTTTTAACAGCTTTCTGAACTGTACCGGCTTTGATAGCAGCATAAAATCCTCCGTTATTTTCAACTTCGAGGAATATTTTCCAAGCCTGGGCAGCTATTTCGTTGGTCAGTGTTTCGATATAATATGAACCTGCAGCTGGATCGGAGACTTTATCGAAATGCGATTCTTCTTTCAACAATAATTGTTGATTGCGGGCAATGCGTTCCGAAAAATCATCGGCCGTTTTGAAAGCAGTATCATATCCGGTTACCGTGAGA
Organism: Bacteroidales bacterium; assembly: GCA_021371875.1. Classification (GTDB taxonomy): domain Bacteria; phylum Bacteroidota; class Bacteroidia; order Bacteroidales; family Paludibacteraceae; genus Paludibacter. The sequence goes on along the minus strand of JAJFVH010000007.1, from coordinate 21,544 downwards.
GAATCCACACCTCCCAGCGCAGCACTCATGGCTTCGGTTTGAGTGCGAAGCATGTTTACATTAGCATCAAAAACGGTTTTGTTGAATTGGGTGGTTTCAGCATGAATGCGCATTTTGGCAGCGCATTTGCAAATGCCATCAACGGTGTGTGAGCAGGTTGTTTTGCGACAAACGGGTTGATAAGCATCAACGATGAATGCCCATAACAATTTGGCTGCACGAAATTTGGCAATTTCCATAAAATAATTGCTGCCAACGCCCAAATTGAATTTGATTTTTTTAGCGGCCAATTGTGTATCAACACCAGCTTCGACCAACATTGAAAGGTAATCGTTACCCCAGGCCAAAGCGTAACCCAGCTCCTGGGCATTGAATGCACCGGCGTTACTCAATGTTGTAGCATTTACGGCAATGACCCTGAACTTTGGCAACTCAGAAGCGGCTTCCACCGTTGCTTTAGCCATTTGAACAAGTTCTTCTTTACTTAAGTTCTTAGCCCGAAGCAACATGGCATTCATTCCATCCCAATTGATAGAACCCTGCAGTTTGGCGAGATTATAATTCTTCGATTTAAAATAACCGGTAAGAATCGAAGCCAGCTCAGCCGAACGCTTAGAGCAAATACTGAAATTCAGCTCAACACATTCAGCATCTATATTTTCAAGCAAAGCTGAAATATAAGCTGCGCTTAAATCGTTTTTATTCAGTTTAAATCCTAGTGAATCAACTCCTTTATTCAAAATATCCAATGCCTTTGCATTGGCTTGTTTTGCATCTACGACTACAATATCCTGGCGAACAAACCAGCTATTATCGAGCTTGGTACCACGTACATAAGGAAATTTTCCGGGTACAACTTCGGTGGTTTTGAGCTTATCGATGTCCTCGGCACGATAAAAAGGCATCACATTGAAACCTTCATTGGTTTTCCAGACAAGTTTTTTATCGAAATCGGCTCCTTTTAGGTCGGCTGTCACTTTATCCATCCATTGTTGTGTGCTAACTGACGGAAATTCAGCCAATAAATTTAATTTTTTTTCTGCCATAATATTTTTTAATTTTCGAAATTTCTAAGCGAGTGCAAAATTAGTATTTAAAGTTTATTTAAAGGAATTTTTTCGACTAAAAACATGAATAATTATAGAAATTTTTCTTTAATCGAAAAAAATAAAAAAGGAACAAATTGTTTTTGTTCCTTTTTGAAGCCTATCGGATCCGTTTTGCACTGAGGATTCTTACATCTTCGACCGGCCGGTCGAGCTTACCGGTTTTAACTTTAGAGATATTACTTACAATTTCGATTCCTTCAATTACTTCTCCAAAAACAGTATATTCACCATCGAGATGAGGCGTTCCACCTATGGTTTTATAATCGTTTCGCTGCTGCTCGGTGAACTTATAACCTGGATTTTGCTTCATTTGTTCATGAACGACTGTTAAAATGGAATCACGTAACTCATCCAATTTTGCCTGATTGCGTTCCAACCGGTATTTTTTCACTTCATCCTGCTTGTTGTTAAGCATTTCCTGAAAAAATTTTGCTTCCAGTTTGTGTTCGTTACTTTTTTCAATCCCATTTAACTCCTGATCGGTAAAAAGCCTTCCTTGTACAAAATAAAACTGAGCGCCGGACGAAGCACGTTCAGGATTGACCTGATCGCCCTGGCGAGCGGCAGCCAACGCTCCTTTTTTATGATAATACTTCGGATACACAATTTCTGCCGGAATTGTGTATCTTACGTCGCCCGAACCCAACGAAGCGCTATGTTTGGCATTTCGCGAATCAGGGTCGCCTGCCTGAATCATAAAGTCGGCAATGACGCGATGAAATAATACGCCGTCGTAATAACCCGCTTCCACAAGTTTCACAAAATTATCACGGTGTTTGGGAGTTTCAGGATAAAGTTTTACAACAATATTACCCTCTGTTGTTTTAAATTTAATAACCGGTTCCATATCGTTTCGTTTAGCGCATGATGATGCAATTAGAATGCTTAGCATTAAAACTGTGATTGATTTTTTCATACGTGTATAATTTACTCCTATCTCTGAAGGAAGAAATAAGAGATGTTTCTATAATCGGGTATAGTCATACTCCTGTTTATCTGAATTTTACAGACAGGGGAGTTTCATTTCATTATTGTTTCAGCAATTTATTTCAGAGCCGCAAAATTAAGCAATAAATCAGGATATTAAAAACTTGCCGCTTAATAAAAACAGTCGGCAGCTAAAAAATACGACTTAAATAAAAATTATTTATACTTTTGCCCAACAATTGTTTAAAAAGTTTACTTATGTACGAAGCCATGCAACAATTAGATCCGATCAAGATCAACTTTTCGGCATCAGGCATGCACGTTATCAATATTATATTGAGTTTCATTATGTTTGGTGTAGCATTAGGAATAAAACCAGCAGCATTCAAAGAGTTAATCAAACATCCCAAATCGGCTATTATCGGGTTGACATCCCAGGTAATTGCCCTTCCTCTGATAACTTTTTTACTTGTTATTGCTTTAAGCAATTGGATAACGTCCACCGTGGCTATGGGAATGATTTTAGTAGCGGCTTGCCCCGGTGGTAATATTTCTAATTTCATGTCATCATTGTCGAAAGCGAATACCGAATTATCCGTCGGGCTGACTGCTACCACTACAATGCTGGCAACCATTACCACTCCTTTTAATTTTGCGTTTTATGGAGGTTTATATGTTAAATACATTAGCAAACATGCGAGACATATACTTCAACCTCTCGAAATCGACAACGGCCAAATGTTCCAGACAGTATTCATTCTGCTCGGAATTCCTTTGATAGCAGGTATTTTTTTCTCGCATTATTTTCCACGCATTACCGAGAAACTTAAAAAACCGATCCAGGTACTTTCCATCGTATTTTTCATAGCCATGGTTGTTTTATCTTTTGCCAACAACTTGGATTTGTTTTTGAAATATATTTTATTTATATTCTTTATCGTATTGATTCATAATTTTTTAGCTTTATTCACGGGTTTTAGTTTAGCATCCATATTTAAACTTCCGAATGCCGACAAAAGAACATTGACTATCGAAACCGGCATCCAAAATTCAGGGTTGGGTCTGGTACTTCTGTTTAATCCTAAAATCTTTCCTCCCGAACTTGCTATCGGAGGTATGCTTTTTATAACTGCATGGTGGGGGATTTGGCATATTGTTTCAGGATTAAGTATTTCGCTGTACTGGAGTAAAAGTATTCCCAAGTAATTGACTAATAGAATATATTGATGAGAAAAAGTTGAATTGTATAAAAAATTTACGTTTGAATCATCTCATAACCAAATTAACTAATCATCACATCAACTAATCATAAAATTATCATATCAGGTTTATGTCTAAAATATACGATCTACCACTTTCGTACCGGCTTACAAAAAAATATATAGTACCAACTTATAAGCATTTTTACGATGAATATATTGTACTTGGTAAGGAAAACATACCTACCGAAGGCCCTGTGATTTTTGCGCCAAATCATTTGAATGCGTTGATGGATGCTTTGGCTGTTGTTTCAATAACACCCGATGATTATTCGACAGTGTTCCTGGCCCGTGCGGACATGTTCAGAAAAAAAACTGTGGCTGATTTTTTGCGGTTTGCTAAATTGATTCCTGCTTTCAGAGTCAGAGATGGCATCGAAAATCTCGGAAAAAATGCGGAAACTTTTGATAAATGTGTCGAAGTGCTTGAGAGCAATAATGCTTTAGGAATAATGCCTGAAGGCAATCAGGAACTTGAACGAAAAATACGTCCATTGGTAAAAGGCATTTTCAGAATTGCTTTTTCGGCTCAACAAAAAATCGGGGCAGTTAAAAATGTGAAGATAATTCCTATTGGAATTGATATGGGAGATTTATTCAAATTCGGCAAACATATTATTATCAATGTGGGCAAACCTATTGATGTATCCGAATACATGCCTGAATATACCGAAAATCCCGTAGCAGCTACCAATAAAATCCGCAATGACCTGAAAAACAGTCTGGAAAATTTGGTTTTAAATCTGAATACAGAGCAATATTATCCCTGTTTCGAAACCGCTACACAGGTTGCAAACATATCGATGCTCGAAAAAATGAAGCTCAAAAATAATACCCTGAACCGCTTTTACGCTCGTCAGGAAATCGGGAAACGGCTGGTTGCTATTGAACGTGAAACTCCGGCAAAAGCAGCAGAATTAAACACCTTGTGTTCCGATTTTGAAAATCGGCGAGCCGAATTGAATTTACATATTAAAAATTTCGACACAAAACCGCGTGAAACAACATCGAATAGCCTGATTGGCTTTGGATTGGCGCTATTATCCCCTGTATTTCTGATAGGATTGCTGCTTAACTTTTTCCCTTTTTTTACGCCCGTATTTATTCGGAAAATGATGAAAGTCAAGTTCGAAGGATTTTTCACTTCTTTGCATTATGGCATAGGAATATTTAGCTTTCCCATTTTTTATCTGTTGCAAGCTATTTTGTTTTTTAGCTTTACCGGTTTTAGCTGGTGGCTGATATGGCTGTTTATTCCAGTGGAATATTTTTCCGGAAAGTGGGCTTTCGGATTATACAAGCAATTCAGAAAATTTATCAGACGAATAAATCACTCGCTGGTTATGAGAAACAAACCCGAATTATATAACAAAACACTCGCAATCAGGAATTCAATAATCGATATCGTATTAAACTCAAAATAAGCTATTCGTTAATTCTGATTTCCTCTCAATAAATTTATATTTCCTTTTACCGACCGTTTTTCGCCTTCGGCATCAACATATTCAATAAAATAGAAATAAGCGCCGGGAGTGGCGGCTTTGCCGTTTATCGTTCCGTCCCAACCTTTTTGAGGATCAGTCCAGAAATAAACTTTTCGTCCCCAACGATTGAAAACCCAACACTTAAATGATAATATCGACTTGTATGCCACCCTAAATTCGTCATTAATGCCATCGCCATTGGGTGTAAAAACATACGGAACCTGAATATCAGATGTGGAAACTTTTATGGTTACCGAGTCGGACGAATTGCAGTATGAATTGCCGACAGTCAGTTTTACGACATAGGTTCCCGATTCGGTGAATGTGTATCGCTGGGCCTGATCGGACCGACTGAACAACAAGACATTTTCTTTAAAAATCTGCCATTGGTAAAAATCAGCCACCGGCACATTGGCATTGCTTTCGAACATGATATCGAGAGGTGCAGAACCTTCGCGGACTGAAGAATTTTCAGGCCGGTCACCTTCCTGAAGTTCTGTACGGGTTGCAGCAGTCGTTGTGATATGACCCTCCACGGCAACTGCCGAATATACGGGAGATTCAATAAACGGGATGGGAGAAATCTGCAAATCCTGCGCAAACTGGTCGCCTTCAATTTTAAATTTCGTATCGCATAAAGGAGGTGTGGTGATATAAATTTCCGATGCCGGGAGCCTAATATTACCGATGGCAATAACTTTGTCGCGCCATGAACTGTTCCATTCTTTTGTATTGTAAGTCAGGGTATATTTGCGATCGATAGTATGTGTTATGCCGTCCAGAGATTTGTACTGAATAAGCGGAACATTTGCCTGTAAATCCAGTTTAAGTTCATCACATTGGGTTGCCGGATTGTTTTCGGGCAAAAACGAATTAAAAACCGGCAAGCATTTTGTATAATCAATTACCCAGATAATGGTTTTCACACCGTCGACATCCAACACATAACCGGTAGCATTTTCAACATTGAAGTTTTCATTCTGATTGGAAATTGATGTGGAAAGGTCTGAAAATTTATACCAGTTGATTGTGGTATAGTTTCCGTTGTATTTAATTGATGTTGTTGGATTTATTCCATTGAAAACAAACAAATAATCAATATCCCGATAAGTATTAAAATATGATTTATATGTTCCCGTGGCGGTTAACTGGCTATAAAGAGTTACCGTAGAAATAATCAAACATAGCAATAGAAGAAGTTTTTTCATGAATCTGAAAATCGATAATCCGGTTTATTTCCTGCAAATGTACATCTTTCTTATCAAAAACAAAAAAAACATTCATTTATTGCCACAGGTCATCTTTCAAAGCATATTTTTCGTACATTTGCAAAGTTTATGTGATTACGTTTTCACACAATAAACCTCATATCTATCTCATTGATTGCAGGTTACGGTTAAACTATAATCAAACTCATTCATCCAGATATTCAAATTTCATGAAAAAACTGATTTTTAAATTATTGCCTGTTTTTTTTATTTTAATATCATTCCATCTTTTAGGACAACAACCCGATTATCCTACAAAAAAAATAAATGGCGTTGAATATTACCTGTACACTGTGCAACCCGGAGAAGGGCTTTATTCTATCAGTAAAAAATTCAATGTTACCCAAGCCGAAATAAATGATTTAAACCCGCAAATATTATCCGGATTGAAATCGGGACAGGAAATTATTGTGCCTGTTATTCATAAAAATACCGACAATAATATTTCCGTGGCGCCCAACAAAGAGAAACCGGCTTCGACAGAAGAATCTGAAACAAAATATATTACGCACATTGTATTAAAAAAACAAACACTTTTTGCCATAAGCCGGAAATACAATATTTCCATGGGTGAAATACGCAAACACAATCCGGAAATTGAAAACGGTCTCCAGGAAGGAATGATTTTACGAATTCCTAAAGAAACAACATCAAAGGTTTTGAAAAACAACGGGAATGTTCCTTCAAAGGAATCAACGGAAAAGATAAAAACCTATTACGACAAAAACAGTAAAGACACCATAAAATATATCGAACACAAAGTAAAAGAAAAGGAAACTTTATACTCAATAAGTCGATTGTATAATATTGAAGTGAGCGATATTATCCGGTTGAACCCTAAATCGGAAGAAAAGCTCAGGATTGGTTCAAAGTTAAAAATCATTCGTAAAGCAGCGGCAACTCCAACAAAAAAAGATACGGTAATTGCCGAAAAGCCAAACCCGGCATGGAGCGAAGCTAAAATTTATACGCGAATTTACGAACCGGTAAAGCCCAATAAAACACCTTTCAGAATAGCTTTTTTACTTCCGTTTATGCTCGAAAATGCAAAAGCGGATCCGGCTAACGAAAAGTTTATCGATTTTTATGCCGGCGCCCTGTTAGCTATAAACGAAGCCAAAGAATTCGGTATTTCATTCGAGATTTTCACATTCGATACAGAAAAAAATGAAGAAAAAATAACCGAGGTGTTGAATAATCCTGAATTAAAAACTATGGATTTTATTATCGGCCCTGCTTATACAAACCAGATTCCTTTTGTAAGCGATTTTGCTAAGGAGAATAAAATCAACACCTTAATCCCATTTTCGTCAAAAGTATATGATGTAGCCTTGAACCCCTACATTTTTCAGTTCAACCCGGGAATTGATGTTGAAGTGAAATTTGTTGGAGAACTGTTAAGAACCGAATTTAAAAACGACAATATTGTTTTTTGTAATATCCAGTCTATTAGCATTTTAGACGATGGATACGAATTTGCTTTTGAATTACAAAATGAACTTCGAAAAACAAAAAGAAATTTCAAAAGTGTGGAGATATTTACCGACCAATCAATCGATCTCACCAATGCAATTGAAAAAAACAAAAAAAATATTGTGTTTTTCAATACGGACAAATATTCCCTGATATCAAACTACTTAGACACCTTAGATATTGTAGGAAAATCGAAAGATATACTACTTTTTGCACAATATAGCTGGCAAAATGTAAACACAGCGAATTTAAAAAGTGTCTCTATTGCCCCTTTTATGTCAGACATAAACGAAGCTGAACTAAAAAAATATAACCACAAGTTTTCTGACAATTATGATTGGAAACCCGCCTCGAACACACCAAGGTACGACCTCTTAGGATACGATCTGACAAATTATTTCATTGCATTAATGTATCATAATGGTATAAATTTCAATATCAAAAAAAATAAATTACCTGTATCGATGGGAATTCAGTCGCAATTAAAATTTGAACGGACTATAGATAAAACCGGATTTACAAATAAACAATTATATTTTCTGCAAACAAAAAATTAATTGAATCACACAAATATAACATTGACGTTCAATACACAGGAATGAAATCAAACGGTAAAATATTACTTCTCATACTTTTAATCGGTCTTACAACGACATTGGATGCCCAAAAAAAGAAAGATAATCCTGAAACATATTATGGACTGAATTTCGGGATGATGGCTTCAAAGATAAATTTTAATCCAGCCGTAGACCAAACCTTTCTGACAGGTTATAATGGAGGACTTATTTTCAGACATATAGCAAAAAAAAACTTAGGCGTCCAGGTTGAACTTAATTACTCCCAACGCGGCTGGAGCGAAAGCGATGGTTCATATACCCGTCAACTCAACTATATCGAACTGCCTTTTATGACCCACTTCAACTTTGGTAATAATTTTCGTTCTTTCTTCAATGTAGGACCCAAAATAAGTTATCTTTTATCCGAAAAAACTTTGGTTAACTTAACACAAAACTCTACAGCTGAACAACATAAAACAGCCGTAGAGAATCCTTTTGATTACGGTTTTTGTGCAGGATTAGGACTTCTAATGAACATTAAAGGTCAGGTTGTTCAGGTTGAAGCGCGGGCTAATTATAGCATAAGCGACATATTTTCGAATGCTAAACGTGATTATTTCGATAATTCAAATAATATGAATGCTTCGGTAAATTTCACATGGCTTATCCAAAAAAAGTAGTTTAAACTACGACTTTCTCAAAATCCCCTCTTTTTTTGTCAAAAAGTGGACCTTTTGGAGATAATTTTATACACAATTTTAAGTTCCGAATTCGTATTTTTGCATTGATTTAAACCTATTTGCAGAATTATGCTGTAAAATAAGTATATTTTTATCAATTATATTTTTTTTATTTGATAAATAGCAGTATTTTTGGTCGACCAATTACAGCTAAGTATAAAATAGTTTTTAAACGTATATTATAAAACAATATAAGAAGAAATGAAAACAAATTATGAAATCCGCTATGCCTCGCATCCCTCTGATGCAAAAAACTACGACACAGCCCGTCTACGCAAAGAGTATTTAATTGAAAATATTTTTACGGTCAATGAAGTAAATATGGTTTACACCTTGTACGACCGGCTGGTGGTTGGAGGTGCAATGCCGGTTAACGAAATCCTTACACTGGAAACCATTGATCCGCTGAAGTCACCGTTTTTCCTTTCACGTCGCGAGTTTGGAACATTTAATGTCGGCGGAGCTGGAAAAATCACTGTCGATGATGTCGTTTTCGATTTAGGTTACAAAGAAGCGTTATATATAGGCGCCGGCGACCGTATTGTAACTTTTGAAAGTGTTGACAAAGCAAATCCTGCTAAATTTTATTTCAATTCGGCCCCTGCACATAAAACATTTCCAGACCGTAAAATTACCAAAGCAGATGCTGTGGTAGCTGAAATGGGTTCGTTGGAAGGTTCGAACCACCGTAACATCAATAAAATGCTGGTATGCCAGGTGTTGGAAACCTGCCAGTTACAAATGGGAATGACCGAGCTGGCTCCGGGGAGTGTCTGGAATACCATGCCTGCCCATACACACAGCCGCCGGATGGAAGCGTATTTTTATTTTGAGGTTCCCGAAGGCAATGCTGTTTGCCATTTTATGGGTGAACCAACCGAAACGCGCCACATTTGGATGAAAGGCGACCAAGCCGTTATTTCACCCGAATGGTCGATTCATTCAGCTGCTGCAACGAGTAATTATACTTTTATCTGGGGTATGGCCGGCGAAAACCTCGATTACGGCGATCAGGACTTTTACAAACACACAGAACTAAGATAATCAGTTAACCAGTTAATTTGCTAACTGGTTGTTTTGAAAATATAAATAATTAACCATGTCCTCTGTCTGTTGACATTGGACTTTAGACAAAAAAATATGAATCAATTTGATTTAACAGGAAAGATTGCCCTTGTAACCGGAGCATCATACGGCATCGGATATGCCATTGCATCAGGATATGCCAAAGCCGGTGCGACTATTGTTTTTAATGATATTAATCAGGAACTGGTTGATAAAGGACTTGCCGCTTATGCTGCCGAAGGGATTAAAGCCCACGGTTATGTGGCCGATGTTACCAACGAAGACCAGATTAACGCCATGATTGCCCAAATTGAAAAAGAAGTAGGTGTTATTGATATTTTGGTAAACAATGCCGGTATTATCAAACGCATCCCCATGGTGGAAATGACAGCTGCCGAATTCCGTCAGGTTATCGATATTGACTTAAACGGCCCATTCATCGTATCGAAAGCTGTTATTCCAAGCATGATTAAAAAAGGCGCCGGAAAAATCATCAATATTTGCTCCATGATGAGCGAACTGGGTCGCGAAACCGTGTCGGCTTATGCAGCCGCCAAGGGCGGTTTGAAAATGTTGACCCGCAATATCGCTTCCGAATACGGCGAATATAATATTCAATGTAACGGCCTGGGGCCAGGTTATATCGAAACTCCCCAAACCGCGCCAATACGTGTTCCCGGTCATCCGTTCAACGAATTTATCATTGCCAAAACTCCCGCTGCACGCTGGGGAACTACTGATGACTTAGTTGGGCCAGCTGTTTTTCTTGCTTCCAATGCTTCCGATTTTGTCAATGGTCATGTATTGTATGTCGATGGCGGAATTCTAGCGTATATCGGCAAACAGCCAAAATAATTCACACTTAAACGTTTATGAAAAGAATTGTATTTTCATTAGTTGCCTGTTTCTTTCTATTTTCCGGTGTTTTTGCCCAACGGACTATCGTGGTAACAAACAGCACCGGGACGGATCGGAAAGGCGAAATAGTTGAAATTAAAGCAAATACTTTAAAAGCTTGTTTTAAAACAAAATCGTATATCCTGAAAAATGATAAAGGAGAAGAAATTCCTTATCAATTACTTTACAACGGGTCAAAAAAACCGTGTGTTTTGATATTTCAGGCCGACGTAAAAAACAGTGCTTCTGCCACTTACACTCTTATAGAAGGGAAATCTGCACCGGTACAATTCAAAACGTCTGCCCGCTTTGTTCCCGAACGCAAAGATGACTTTGCATGGGAAAACGACCTGGCAGCATACCGGATGTACGGACCCGCCCTGGCAAACGAAAATCCGAGCAACGGTGTGGATCTGTGGCTGAAACGTACTAACGAACTGATAGTGGATACTTTCTATTATAATGAATTGAAAAAAGAACAATCTTATCATATCGATCACGGGAAAGGGCTGGACTGCTATAAAGTAGGCCATACGCTCGGGGCAGGCGGGATAGCGCCTTACCTGGTTGATTCTTTATGGGTAGGAAATTATTTCAATTCATACAAAGTGTTGGAAAATGGTCCGTTACGCTCTGTGTTTTCACTGACTTATGATTCGGTAAAAGTGGATAAAGTGTTTTATAAACAAGTAATTACCATTACAACAAGTGCAGGTTCATTGCTCAACAAAGCGGTGGTACAATTCATCGGAAAAAAACAACCAATCAAGCTGGCTGCCGGCATTTTTCTGCACAATGGTAAAGGTTCATCGCTGAAAGAAGATGCGGCAAATGGCGTTATTGCTTATGCCGAAAACGCTGTTTCGGATGCAGGAATTCCTTCTGGCAGAAATTATGTTGGCGTTTATATACCTGATTATCAAACAAAAAGTATAAAATCCGGTGCTCATATTTTACTATTGGCCGACTATAAGGTTGGTAAAGAATTTACCTACTATTTTGGAGGAGGCTGGAGCAAGTGGGGTTTTAAAACCGATGCCGATTGGTTTAATGCATTGAATCACTTTACTGAAGCAATACGAAACCCATTAAAAGTTACATTGAAATAGGGTATCCTTCAGCAGTTGTAATTTACCGAATTAAAAGTCAATCCCCACTCTCGAAATGAAAGCGGGGATTGATTTTTTATCGTTCGGGAAAAATTAAGTAATTTTGCAGGCGTCAAATACGATAAACAACTACCTACCGGATTTGTATTCAATTATGAATTGTCAATTATGAATTATCCTGTCATTCTCCATATCGAAACTTCTACAAATGTATGTTCGGTGGCTCTTAGCGAAGGCCTTAATTGCTTGTTTTCCAAATCAAATGATGAGGGAATGAATCATGCCGCTTTGTTGAGCGTATACATTGCCGAAGCGTTGGGAATTTTAAAAACAACGACTAAAAAGTTGAATGCTGTTGCCGTGAGCAGCGGACCCGGTTCGTATACCGGATTGCGTATAGGGGTTTCAACCGCCAAAGGTTTGTGTTACGGGCTGGATATTCCGCTGATATCAGTAAACACTCTTCAAGTTTTAGCGGCTCCGGCTATAAAATCGGCAAAACAGGGCGAGAAAATGTTATTCTGCCCCATGATTGACGCACGGAGGATGGAAGTATATACAGCCTTTTTTAATGCCGGAAACGAAATGATTCGTGAGGTTTCGGCCGATATTATTACTCCAGATTCGTACGTCGAATTGCTTGCCAATCAGCCCGTTTATTTTTTGGGGAATGGCGCCGAAAAGTGTAAATTCACACTCACCCACCCCAACGCTCGTTTTATTGATGGATTGGTTCCGTTGGCGGAAAATATGATTCCAATAGCGGAACGTGCATATACCGAAAAACAATTTGTAGATGTAGCTTACTTCGAGCCGTTTTACCTGAAAGAGTTCCAGGCCACAACGCCTAAGAAGAAATCTTAAACAAGATTACCATCCATTTGAAACCGGAATTTTAACCCTGTTTTCCGAAATTGCAGTTTCTCTACCAAATAATCTGTATTCCAAAGGAGTATAGTTTGTATTTTTTTTAAATATAGAAAAGAAATGCTCGGTAGAATTATAATCTAACATGTATGAAATCTCTTTTACGGAATGAGATGTTTCAACTAAAAGTTGTTTTGCCTTCCTGATTTTAAGCTCCTGGAAGTATTTGGCGGGTGCATAACCTGTATAATCTTTAAAAACCTTTCTGAACCAGGAATAGCTAATATTTAATTTCTCGGCCAATTCTTCTGGATTAATATTTTTATAGATATTTTCGTTCATAATGATTTTAGCTTGTTCTATTTTTTGAACAGCCTCTCCAATTTCGAAAATTTTATTCTGGGATACAGAAAGCACTAACCCTAAAATATGAAGAACAATTCCGGAAAGGTGCTGTTGAGTAGAAATTTTATCAACTTCGGCAATCTCGATAGCCCTGGTAAAAAGATTCACCAACTCTTCATTAAAACCGACCTCTAATAATTGATTTTCTTTTGATAAGAACGAATTATCAATAATATTATCAATAATAGATCCTTCAAAACCTATATAATATTCATTCCAACCCGTTTCGGAAAGTGGATGGTAAGTATGCCATTGGCCAGGAAAAATAACAAAAAGATGTCCTTTTGAAATCGGAACTTCTTCTGAAGATTCAAAAGACAAAACGCCTTTACCTTTGGTGATATAAACGAATTGATATTCCCGCAGAATTCTTCCTTTTTTTGTATTAAAAAAATAACCACAGGGATGATCAGTCAGAGGATACGGTGTATTTGGTTGAATGGACTGAAATCCAACCGTATTGACAGATAAACCAAATTTCTTATCTTTATCATTAACAATAAGGTATTTGAATTCTACTCCTAAATTATTGTAGTTCATGATAGTATGTGATTTCCATTGTTATTAGATCTACAAATATAAGCATTATTTCTAATCTTCAATTATTTTTTGACATAATAAATGTTGATATATTCAAACTGAAACTTATTAACTATTATTTTTTTCTTCCAATTTTGTTGTATTGCTGTTCTGCATTTATTTCAGTATATTTTGGCGCATCTATCATGGCTACTAAAGCGCGTAAAACCGGACCTTCTCCCATTGGATCATTTTCTTGAGTTGGTCTATTGTAGTAAAAATCTAAGGAAGGCATAATACCTGTTCCTACGCAAATCGAGGTTACATCTCCTTCAGGGGTAATTTTTTGCATCATTCCTTTTAATCCTTGTTGAGCTACATACATAAAATCCGGATGAAGCCAGCCTTCTTTTACTCCCTGCGCCAGTCCGAATACGAACATAGCTGTCCCTGTAATCTCTTCGTATGAATCTTCTTTATCCAGCAATTGATGCCATAGCCCATTTTTACCCTGATAACGTGCAACTCCACTGGCCTGTTTTTTAAAACTATTTATAACAGAATCACGCAAAGGATGATTTTTAGACATAAACGTTAATAAATCAGCTTTAGCCATAAAAATCCAACTGTTGGCACGACTCCAATGCGCCACGCCATGTTCTTTATTATCGGTGTGGTAACAATGATAATAAATTTGTTTTGCAGAACACCAAAGGTATTTGTCATAATTAATTATTTGTTTTGCAGCATCGGTAAAGTATTTATCATTACCGGTGAATTGCCCCATCCTACATAAGAATGAAATTGCCATAAATGCATCATCTGCCCAGATTGTATTTTCGTGAGGCCAAATGCGGGCAATAGTCCCATCGGGTAAACGAGGTTCTGATGTATTTATATGATCTGCAGTTTCATTTATATAGTTTAAAAAGGCGTTATCAGGGTACCGCTCTTGAAGTTCTATTAAGCTTGCACCCATTGGGCCGTTGTCGTCGAGCCGTTTGCCGCGATAAAGCATGTGCCAGTTTACATTGCGAACTGCACTCCAACCACCTTTGGATAGAGCTTGATCAAAAAGTTTTTTAAAATAATCATAATTACCTTCGTTAAAAACAAAATTCATATTTTTGAGCACATACTTTTCATATTTGTCGTCTTTCAGCTTATTCCCAAGTTCCAAAAAGGCAATATTGGTTACTCCATTAGTGTAATGCCAGTTATTGTATTTCGATTGAACCTGAACATCCATCGAAAGCTGAATATCTTTAACTGAAGTGTATGTTTCACCTGTTTTTTTATTTTCGAACAGGTAAGTGGTTGAATTGACGATCCTATCTGCAATTTTTCGTGCTACCTCTTCGGGCGTCATTTTATTTTGAGCTTGCGTTGACAAGAGGCTCAGAAAAATGAAAGAATACGAGATGGCTTTCTTTAATTTCATGGTTTTTTCGCTGTTAGTTCTTTTTTATTCCGGTAATTTGAAATATACAGCCAGCTCGTCCATTTGCGTTTTAGACATGCATTCAGGTTCAAACCCGGCTTGCTTGGCACACAAATAAATTTGAGCCGATTTGGACAAAGTATCTATCATGTCAAATGTTTCAATAATATCATCTCCAACGGCTAAACATCCGTGTTTTTCCCACATAACTACATCGTGCTTGTCCAATTGTTCGATAGTCGCATTTGCTAAATTCATCGTCCCTGGTACATTATAAGGCACAATTCCTAACCCAAGCGGGACAATAATGCGTGTTTCAGGAATCATTGACCAGAGTAAATGTCCGAGTACGTTTGGTTCCAAAAATTCTTTTTTATGAGTGAGCGCAACTAAGTCAGTGGGGTGTGTATGACAAACTACTTTAGTATTTCGCCCTTTCACCGCACGCATGTAATTGTGCATAGAGATATGTGATGGAAGTTCGGAAGTCGGAGCAATATTGTTGTCTGCAATGATATCGTAAGCGTCACCGCTGGCATTGATGCGGATAATGCATCCGTTTTCCATTGGCTTCGCGGCCACGTAACGCATTCTTTTTCCCGTTCCGGTTACATAAAAGAAATTATTTGCGAGCGCCTTAAAAGTACCCGGAAGTTGTACTTGAGCAAATGCAAGCAAGTTATTTGCGCTTTTATCCATCAATTCGGTTACATTAACCGAGATATTTCCCCCGTTCCGTTCTGCCCAGCCACGCTGCCATAAATAACCCGCCACTTCTGCAATGTCTGATACTTGAGCTGCCAATGCAGCATTATTATCTAAAATTGAATTCATAATTTAAAAATTAGTTGTTATATTCTATGAGATAAAGTATAAGAATCTTATTTAAAGGATATTAGGAATAATAAGCGATATAATCAGAATGCACATACCAGCAACAAGTACAGCAATCGTTTTTTTACTCGCCCCTTTCCATTCGTTAAGTATTATTCCCCATACATTGCTGAATATGACATTCAGAGCCATTAGAATTCCCCATGAAAATGCTAACATAACAGGATTATTGGCAAAGAAACTTTTTCCCATTCCTAATCCGAAAAATTGAGAATACCATAAAATACCCGCTAATGCACAAAATAATAAATTGTTTATAAATATTTTGCCGGAAACTGAAAAGTAGTCTTTAAAGCTTTTATTTTTATAATTTTGATATAAGCAATAAATGGCGTTGGTGATAAATCCACCGAAAGTAACTAAAAGAATTACCGGATTTAGAGCGAATAGTTCATTTGCACCGAGTGATTTGGTTTTAGACAGAACATCTGCTCCCGCTTCGAGTCCAAGGTTGAAGCAAGCACTCATAACGCCTGCAAGTAAGGCTACTAATAGTCCTTTGGTAAGTGCAAAATCTTTTACAGCAACTTGTTTTTCCTTTTCGCTCATATTCTTAGAACGTAAGCTGCCTGCATATCCGATAACCGCAATTCCGGCTAATGTTACACATACGCTTAATAAAAGAATTAAGCCCGAACCTTTAAATAAATTTTGTCCACCGATTAATGCTGGAAGCAGTGTTCCGAAAGCGGCGCAAGTTCCTAACGAGATGGATTGACCTAAGGCTACACCTAAATAACGCATGCTTAAGCCGAAAGTTAAGCCACCTACACCCCACAAAACTCCATAAAAAACGGAGTTAAGCGCACCACCTGCATTCCAGATATCAAATAAATTGCTTCCACTCGGAATTGCCATTTCGGCTCCGATATAAGGAAAAACCAACCAGGCAAAAATACCTTGCACCAGCCAAAAACTTTCCCATGACCAATCTTTTACTTTTTTGATCGGCACGTATGAACTGCTTTGTCCTATGCTGCCAATGGCTATGATAATTAATCCGATAAGTGTATTCATAATTAGACTATTCTGATGTTAATTTTAAGGAATCACTTTAAAAAACTACATAGCAGGTTTGTAACTATGTAACTTATTCGCTTGTTTATCGTTTTGAAATTAAGGACGATTCATAGGATTCAATTTCCGAAACATAATCAATAGTGATACCTGCCTGTTCGCAATAGTAATTGTAAACGGCTCCCCATGGCATGGATTTCATTTCTTCGAGTACAGCCATCCGTTCAAAATTTTTGCCTTCGGATTCAAAGGCACGAAGCAACTCAACGGGTTCCAGCAGCGCTTGTAAAAAGGCTTTTTGAGTTGCTCGGATTCCAACCACATAAGCTCCAATACGATTAATGGAAGCATCAAAGTAATCCAACCCGACATGTACGCGGTCAAGTGCATTAGCACGTATAATTTCTTGTGCAATATGTTGCAGTTCATCATCAAGGATTACAACATGGTCGCTATCCCATCGAACGGGACGGCTCACGTGTAACATGATTTCCGGTACAAAAAGCAGCAAAGAAGAAATCTTATCAGAAATGACTTCGGTTGGATGAAAGTGTCCTGCATCGAGAGTGATTATCATCTTGTTTTTTACTCCGTAACCCATATAGAACTCATGAGAACCAACAGTATAACTTTCGAGTCCGATGCCGAATAATTTAGACTCAATACAATCGCTCATGTAATTCGGATTAAATTTTTCCTCTAGTACTGTATCCAATGCGTATTTCAAGTTTTCACGATAAGCAAGGCGATTTACCGTCCGGTCTTTTGTCCCGTCAGGAATCCAAATATTGTGAATACAAGGCGAGCCTTGCTGACGGCCGATTTCGGCTGAAATTATTCTGCATCGACGCAAGTGTTCCATCCAGAAAGATTGAATTTCCTTATCCGGACTGCTGAGTGTGAAACCCGAATCGGATTTCGGGTGTGAAAAGAAAGTGGAATTGAAATCAAGCTTAACTCCTACTTTTTTTGCCCAATCTATCCAGCTTTGAAAATGTTTTGGTTCAATTTGGTCGCGATCAACCATCTCCCCTCCAAAGTCTCCATAAATGGCGTGCAAATTCACTCGATGCGTTCCGGGAACTAATGTCAATACTTTTTCCAGATCTGCACGTAATTCATTTAAGGTACGGGCGCGTCCGGGATAATTACCCGTCGCCTGAATTCCGCCTGTCAGTTCACTACCTGCATTTTCAAAACCATGTACATCATCGGCTTGCCAACAGTGCAGCGATATTGAAAGAGAGTTTAATTGCCCGATAACTTTATGTACATCAATACCGATAGTTGCATATTGAGCCACTGCCAGCTCAAAAGCTTTTTGTGTTTGTTCTTTTACCATGATAAGATATAATGTTTTATTTTAAATAATCTCTTTGAATACGGAAAGGTAATTTGGATATTGTTTCATCCACTCAGAATGATTTTCGGGATTAAATTGCGTAAGCGGGACTGACCTGCTTATACTCTTACGCATACTTTGAATATCGGGATACAGTCCGGCCGTTTTGGCTTGCAACATAAGATTTCCAATAGTAGTAGCTTCGGTTGGACCTGCAATAACAGGAATGCCTAAAGCCGAAGCCGTAAAACGATTTAGCAAATCATTTTTAGATCCACCGCCTATCACATGTAGTTTTTTGATTGGAAATGAAGCGAATTGCTGTAAATTATCCAAAACCTGCTTATACCGTAATGCCAGACTTTCAAAAATACAGCGCGTAATTTCGGATTTTGTTTGTGGAATGTATTGAGAAGTGGCTTCGCAGTATTTTCTTATGGCTTCCGTTATAGACAATGGATTGGTAAAACAAGTGGCATCGGGATTGATAAAACAGCGAAAAGGGACTTCATTTCCGGCATTAGCTATCAGTTGTTCATAAGAATTATTATCATTCCATTCTTTCCGGCATTGCTCAAATAGCCACATTCCGCAAATGTTTTTCAGGAATCGAATAGTTCCATCAACCCCGCCTTCATTGGTAAAATTTAAGCTAAAACTGTCATCGTTTATAATGGGTTTATCGGCTTCAATTCCCATTAACGACCAGGTACCAGAACTCAAATAGGCAAATTCTCTATCTTCCGAAGGAACAGATACTACTGCTGATGCAGTATCATGGCCTGCCACTGCTACTACAGGAATATCACCCAAACCGGTCAACTTTTTGACAGTTTCATTCAAATTGCCGATTACGGTTCCCGGTTTTACGAGTTTCCCGAAAGAATTTTCCGTTAAATCCAATGCAGCCAACAGTTCTAAATCAAAAGTTTTTTTTTCGGAATCGATTAATTGTGATGTTGAAGCAATGGTATATTCTGTTACCATTTCCCCCGTGAGCATGTAAGAAAGTGCATCGGGAATAAATAAAATTTTATTGGTAATAGGAAGAATGGACGAGTGATTATTTCCAATAGTTGAAAGTTGAAATAAAGTATTGAAATCCATGAACTGAATTCCTGTTTTTTCATATATCTTGTTTCTCGAAACTTGTTTGAAAAACTTTTCCTGAGCGCCTACGGTTTGCGAGTCGCGGTAGCAATACGGTTGCCGCAGTAATTCGCCATCATTTCCAATGCACACGAAATCAACGCCCCAGGCATCAATCCCAATGGATTTAATTTCAATATCTTCTTCAGCGACAATTTTCAATCCATTGATAATCTGCTGATATAATGCAAATATATCCCAATATAAGTGTCCGTTTACTTCAATCATCGGATTCGGGAATCGATTGATTTCACGAAGTTTAATTGAATCATTTCCAATGGTTCCCAGTATTGTACGTCCACTTGTAGCTCCCAAATCAACCCCTAAAAAATTCATTGTATATATTTATTTGTTCAACTTTACGTTTTTGCAATTATTCAAATGCAGTTTTTCGTCATGATCGGTTTTAATGCTGAAATTAGTAAATGACCAGTCATTAGCCCAGTTTATACTTCCTGCTTCTTTTCCTTCAAAATGCACATTTTTAAATTCAAAATTATCAATAGTTCCTGTCTTAATTCCTGTAACTTTCATACAAGTTCCGGCATTGGTTGCCGTTATGTTATTCAGGTAAACATTTCGAAATTTAGGTGTACCTGTTTTTAAATCGACGTTTTGGAGCATTTTTTCCAGTGCTCGGGAATGCTGTCAGGATTATAACCGTCAGGGAGTTTGGATGTACTGTAAGCTGGGTTCCAGTTCAAGTCCACCACTAAAGGATCATGTACGCCAACCATTTCAATATCCGACAAATAAATATTTTCAATTGTTCCCCCACGTTGCACAGTAGATTTAAACCGCAAACCGCAGGCAGTATTAACAGCTTTCATGTTGTAAACGACGATGTCGTGAATTCCACCCGAGGTTTCACTTCCGCAAGTAAACAGACCGGCTCCGTATCCGGCAACACAATTCCTGATTACTACATATTCGCAGGGTCTGTTAACGCGTAAACCATCGGCATCCCGTCCTGCCTTCAGGCAAAAATTATCATCGTTGCAATTGATGTTTGAATTTTGAATCAAAATTTTACTTGATGAATCAATATCAACGCCATCAGTACTTGGGCCACGTCCTTCAATGTTGTTGCTGATGATAATATTATCAACTGTAACGTGATTTGAATATAGTATGTGCAAAGACCAAAATCCAGGCTGATAAAGTACAACATCTTTCACAGTAACATTTTTACAATCGGAAATTAATATTCCTCTCGGACGCTTACAATCATAATCAACTATCCAGCGTAAACCTTTTGGATCATACTCTTTACGCATATTCCAGTATTTCTCCCAGAAAATTTTGCCGTTTCCATTGATAACACCATCGCCGGTAATAGCTGCGTTTTCTTGCCCGGTAATGTTAATGAGAGCTGCCGGCCAACTCATTTCAATTCCGGCCACTCGTGTTGGAATTTCCGTATAATCAGCAATATCCTGACTCCCCACTAACATAGTCCCTTTTGGAATATTAAAATTTACATTGCTTTTGATAAAGACAGAACCTGTTAAATAAATGCCCGGATGGAAAGTAACTATACCTCCTCCGTTTGCGGCACATTGGTCAATAGCCTTTTGAATTGATTCCGTGCAAATAAAAACAGCATCGCCAATGGCCCCAAAGTCGTTTACAAAATACGTCTTATTTGAGGTTCGAAAAGTTTTAGCCCCCACATCTTTCATCCATGAAAAATGAGGTATAGCAGATTGTTTAGCATACATTGTCAATGGAACGACGACTATGATAAATATAAATATAAAGGAAAATTTCTTCATCAAGCACCAGATTTTTTAATTTTACAAATTTAAGTCTCAAATACATTCTAATGATTGCATGTTTTGATGTTATGTCTATTGATTTTGACAGCAAAAGCATAATATCTGTAGATAACATTCAAATAATTTAATAAAGACCACTTAAATGTACATTTCAAATCTAAAACGCCCTAAAATGAATAAATAACAGATATTTATACAAATTTATTTATTTTCAGAAAGGATATGATTTTTTGAGTCCTTGGTT
>JAJFVH010000225.1 GCA_021371875.1 Bacteroidales bacterium | reverse complement strand
CATCCGTATTTACGATGCGTTAAAATATAAATACGCTCCCTTTATTCGAAAAAAATCTGTAGTGCCCAAACCTGCAACACAAAAAAATGAAGTCACTCAAATTTACAATCTTATGACCGGTTAGCTGCAAAATGGGTTAATAGTTAAATATGAAAATAATTGTATCTTTGTGTTGTTAATATCTGATTCAACTTTATGGCTAATGTATTTATTTACAGACAATAAATTAATATTAATTCTATGAGAAAAGTTTTTGTTTGTCTTTTGCTTTCAGTCTTTATGTTTTCGTTACAAGCACAAGACAAAATTATCACAACCAATAAAGACACCATCTTTTGTAAAATCGTAACGCTTAGCGCTACGCAGATATTTTACGAGCAAACCGAAGACGCTAAAATCGCAGGAAAATCCATCGCTTTGGATGAAGTTGCCGGGTATTTCCGCGAACCACAACCCGCATCGGTTTACCAACCACAATCCAATAATTCGATAGTGACCGAAAGAACTGCGATTGCTCCGACAAAACCCTGGATTTTAGAGCTGTCGGCGGGCGGGTCGAATATGCCCTGGTTGCTCGCTAATATAGCTGATGACGAAATGGAAGACGCCTATCAGCAACTCAAAAAGGGAATTTATATGAATGCAAGCGCCCATTATTTGCTTTCCGATTTAATAGGAGTGGGGCTTCAATATTCTCTCCTTGGCTCCGGATACAAAGGGAGTAATTTTCAGGTGTTGGATCCATCTTATCCCATTTATATCGCCAGCAATAGTAAAGTACGACAATACATCAATTATGCAGGTCCTTCTGTATTGTTTCAGCAATATTTGGACCAGCAGCGCAAGTTGAAACTTACCGAAACGCTGTCGGGAGGTGTGTTGACTTATCGTATCGAGGAGCAGTTTTCGATGGATGTGCCCTCTCCTTCCTACTATTATACAAATAGTTATAATATACTGGCAAGTGGAACTACTTATGGAGGTAGGTTTGGGCTGTCGGCCGAGTATTTTGTGCTTCCATACTTGTCGGTGGGAGTTGGCGGAAGCTTTTTGTACAGTCGGCTTTCGACTTTGACAATGGAATACCATTCGGAAGGAAACGTTGAAGAGAGTAGCAATCAGGAATTGGACAATCCGCTGAAATTATCCCGCATTGATTATTCACTCGTATTGAGATTTCATTTGTAAGTCGAACCTATCAAAATTCTATAAGTTATGAATAATATTTTCCGTTTTATTCCATTTGTTTTGCTGCTGGCTCTCTGTTCGTGCAGCAACGAATTTTTAGACGAAAACCTGACATCCGTAAAAAATCCGACTGGTGAATCGGAAATAATTATATCTCCGAATTGGAACGAATCCGACTATCAGTTTAGTTGTCCTAATATGGGCAATGCTGAGTTCGAAATAGTAAATGCGCCCGACTGGCTGCAAATAACAACTAAGTCGGGACAGCTAAATAATAGTATTGCCACTATTCGTTGTAAGGCTACGGTACATCCGGCATTTGATAAAATTGGTATTTATATCGATAAAATTGAAGTTGCTTCGGGCGAAAAGACCTTCTGGATTCCTGTAAGTTATATCACCGAAGGAGACCCGAAAATAGAAGTGGAGAATACGCTGTCGATCAATAGCGGCGCCTATTCCTATCCTGTTTTGAATATCATAAATGCGGGCGAAGGCATTCTTTTCTGGAATATCTTGAGTCTGCCTGATTGGTTGGAAGTTGATATTGAAAGATTAAGTTTGTCAAGTGCTATCATACCACAGGGAGGGATGTACCAACTTCCGTTGAAGGTTAATTCTGAAAGCTTGTCCACCGGCAATTTGTCCGGAACTATTGTGTTGACTACAAACGACAAAAGCAATCAGGAAGTGACTATTAGTGTAACTGTTGATGTGGGTACCCCAACCTTGTCTTTCTACTCGACCGCTACCATCGACTTTGGCCGGTTGGAAACAACAAAAGCTATTAGTTTCTCTAATCAGGGAAACGGTCTTTTGATCTGGTCGCTCGAAGGCATGCCGGAATGGCTGAGTACGTCCAAATCGTCGGGGATGCTTACTAGTTATTCCAGCGAAAATCTTAGTTTTATATGCAACAGGGCTTTGCTTCCGGCCGGGCAAGCCGAAGTGAAAGTGACTTTGAAAACAAATGATTCCAGAATGCCTTCACAAGTGCTGACAATTCGTGCCCGTTCGGGTAACCTGAATACCAATGTACATGCTGTGGAAGGAAAAATTGCTGATGCATTTTTCGATAAGAGTACGGATATTTTGTATTATGTCACCACGCAGCCCGATAAGCTGATTGCCTATAATACAAAAACAAAAACAGTTGTACAGGAACTTAGCCTGAGCAAAGCGCCTACTTGTTTGTCGGTGTCGGAAGATGGAACCAAAGCTCTGGTGGGGCATGGTGGACTGATTAGCCATCTGGATTTGAAAAACAATAAGGTACTAAATACTTACAATGTAAACGGAATTCTATCTGATATTGAATTTGCCGCTAATAACTGGTGCGCGTATACTGAAGGAGGCAGTTATAATATCCAATGGACAAAAATATACTGGGTAGATTTGTCAACAGGTAGTGTAAGCGCTGGTTCAATCGTGTACGAAGATTGTATTATTAAGAAAGTACCCGGTAAGGATTATATCATTGGTTCGGAAACAGAGCTTTCGAGCGGGCTTTACGTTTATGATATAAATACCCGAACAGAAAAAGCCAATATTTCTGAATCGATAGATTTCTTTTGGTTTGTCAATGATGGTGAGAATTTAGTAAGCGCTTCGGGAGATGTTTTCAGGGTTTCCGCTGCATTATCTGTTTCAGGCTGGAATAGTGATGGACTTTCTCCAATTGGTCAACTTCAGCGCCCGAATTCGTCTAATTTCTATGGCTTCGAATTTATTGATTACGGCAAATCGACGAACAGCCTTTGGTGTTTGGTCAAATCTGACTATTCTTCAACTATTTATCCTGAAGTTTTTCAATTAGACGATAACAATTATACTCTCGTAAAATCCTACAGCTACGAGGACTATTACCGGGTGAATAATACCGATTATCAGGTGCAGGCAAAATATGTTTTTGCCAATGGCGCCGGCGACGAACTTACTGTTATCCGTAATGCAACAAGTATCAATGCCTGGTCGATTGAGTTTATTCCGGTGACTAAATAGTTGTTCACGTTAAGGATCCGAGAAACGCTACCACTCGTTTTTAACGAGTGGGCGTTGGTTTAACGTTTGTAAGGTTATAATGTTGTAATAACCGAAAAAAATGAAAAACACAAAACTTATTTAATATTTTTCTTGTGGGTCATTAACCGGGGCTGTATTATAATCTATTTGTTATATGAATCCTTATATCGAACTCACGTTAAGATTGGACTACAGAAAGTTTCATTTGATTATTTTCAGCAATAGCGCCATTATCCAACAGAAAACGCACCACTTTGATTGTTTTGGTTTCTTTGAAATGCAATTGTCTGACCAACGAATTTATAGTTTGAGGCTCTGATTTCAATAA
>JAJFVH010000187.1 GCA_021371875.1 Bacteroidales bacterium | reverse complement strand
ATTTCCCGGGACATTACATTAAAGGGCTGAACAGCCTGGCGAATGATTCTTTGAGCTTCTGGCGGCGTCGGCGGTTGTTCCAGCTTTCCAATGTTACTTCGATGCAGTTTTTCATGTCGCGTTCGAAAAGTTTTTTTAGTTTGTCTGCAGTTTTATCGTCGTATATGAATGCATTGGCTTCAAAGTTTTGATTGAAACTCCGTTCGTCGAGATTGGCTGAACCCACGATGGAAATAAAATCGTCGATAACAATGGCTTTGCTGTGCAAGAACCCTTTTTTATATTTGTAAACTTTTACGCCTGCTTCGAGCGCCTTTCCCAGATAGCTCGATGTGCAAGCATCCGAAAGGCGTGAGTCGGAACGGGCGGGCACCATTAAGCGTACGTCGATTCCACTTAATGTTGACATGTGAATACATGTATCAATTACATCATTCGGGATAAAATAGGGAGTATGTATATAAACATATCTGGTTGCCGACATAATGGCAGATGCAATTCCCTGCATGATTGCTTCCCAGTCGGTATCGGGTCCGCTGCTGACTATCTGAACAATATTATCTCTGAACTTTTTAGGCAGAGGATAGTATTTCGGGTCGTTTATCAATTTTCCTTCCACAAAATGCCAGTCGATTAGGAATAATTGTTGCAAACCGTGAACTGCGGCTCCTTCGAATCGAACAAATGTATCGCGCCAGTGTCCCAGAGAATTTCCGAATACATATCTGTCGGCAACGTTCAACCCGCCTGTAAAACCGATTTCTCCATCCACTATCAATAGTTTTCGATGATTACGATAATTAATTTTACTCCTTCCGAATCGTAGTCGTAAAGGTAAAAAAGGACGTATATAAACACCGGCATCGCGCAGGCTTTGCAAATACATGTGCGAAAGAAGAATGCTGCCCCAGTAATCGTAAATCATGCGAACCCTGACGCCCTCTTTTGCTTTCTCTATCAACAGTTCGCGTAACTCGTTGGAAATTTTGTCATTTCCAAAAATAAAAAACTCGACATGAATATGGTTTTTTGCGTTCCGAATTGCTTCAAACATTGCATCAAAAGTCGTTTTTCCGTCCGAAAGGATATCAATTTTATTGTTTGCATAAGCTACCGCATCACTGTTATGATAAAGCATTCTGATCAGGTTCAACTGATTGTTGTCGATAAGGTTTGTGTCTATTTTATTAATGTCGAAAGAGACTTGAGAACGATTTGAAGTTAGGCGGATACTTTTTTTTGAGATGATTTTTTGCTTTCTGAGATTTTGTCCGAATATCAGGTAGATAATTAATCCCAATACAGGCAAAAAAAGCAAAACAAGAACCCACGACAATGATTTCACCGGATTACGGTTTTCAAGTAGCAACACCGAAATTGTCGAGGTTAAGGTGTAAACATATAGTACAATAAAGGCAATAGTTAAAAAATGATCCATATTTATGTGAAATGTTTTTGATAATTTTTATAAGTAATCCATAAGTGCTGATCGTACTCTTTAATTTCGTCGGGTTGACTGTTTAATGTTGGTGCATTTACGCCTTCGTGTATAACTTGTTCTGAAATTTCGACATTGGCTTCATCCCACAAGCCTAACTGAATGAAGCTATTGAGCAACTTAGCTCCGCCTTCTACTAAAACGGAATGTATATTTCGTTCGTAAATATTTTTCAAAACTTCCGGCAGACAATTCTCATCAAAAGTAACTTTAACGAATTCGACATTGGGTTTTCCATGTTTTTCGTTTTCGCTGAAAATCAGGGTCGGGATTTTTCCATCTAATAAATGATATTCTTCCGGAATTTTGTTTTTTCGGTCAAGGGCAATTCTAACCGGACTTTTGCCTGTCCAATTGCGCACTGTAAGTGATGGGTTATCAAGCATTACCGTGTTTGTGCTTACAAGAATGGATTGATTTTCGGAACGTATTTTATGCGTGAGCTGACGAGTGATAGCATTTGAAATTTGCAAAGGTATCTCAGTGTTATCAGTCCTGATTTTATCTATAAATCCATCTTTGGTTTGTGCCCATTTCAGCAAAATGTAAGGTCTTTTTTCTTTATGAAAAGTAAAAAAACGTTTGTTTAACTCGTAACATTCATTTTCAAGTACACCTGCAATGACTTCAATTCCGGCAGCTTGTAATATTTTTATGCCACGTCCCGAAACTTTAGGGTTTGGATCGAGTGTGCCAATTACAACACGAGGTATTCCTGTTTTTACTATCAGATTGGCACAGGGTGGCGTTTTTCCATAATGCGAGCAGGGTTCAAGATTGACATATAAAGTCGATTTTTTTAGCAACTCAGGTTCTTTTACCGAATATATGGCATTGGGTTCGGCATGGGCTTGTCCATATCGATGATGGTATCCTTCGCCGATTATCGTATCATTATACACCACAACCGCGCCAACCATAGGGTTCGGAGCGACGTAACTGTTGCCCTGACGTGCCAGTTCAAGGCAACGTTGCATGTATTGCTCCCTGGTAACCAAAGGAGGAATTGCAGAATCTGTATTATTGCCCTTATTTATCATAAAAACATGGTATTTTTTTCTTTTGGAGGTTAGGGGGCTTTTTTTATATCTTTGTCGTATGCAAAAAGCGATAGAACATATTAAGAACGAATTGACCGGATTATATCCTGACACGGAAATCCGTAGTTTTACTTACATGCTCATATCGAGGCTTACCGGATTTTCGCGTGTCGAAATAATCGTAAACAAAAATACAAATTTTTCTGATGAACAACTTACTTTACTGAACAGATTTCTCGAAAAGCTAAAAAAATATACTCCAATTCAATATATATTCGGTGAATGTGATTTTATGGGGATGAAATTCATGGTGAATGATGCTGTGCTGATACCTCGTCCCGAAACCGAAGAACTGGTAGAATGGATAACGGAATCGGGTAAAAATGACGGTTCTGTCGCTGTGCTTGATATCGGAACAGGCAGTGGATGTATTGCAATTGGCCTGAAAAGTCGGCTTGCCGACGCGGAAGTGACAGCTTATGATATTTCAGCTGCAGCTTTAGATGTGGCACGGAAAAATGCCGAATTAAACGGTTTGTCGGTTCATTTCGAACAATTTGATATACTTGAGCTTGACAAAAACACTTCCCGGTGGAATATTATAGTCAGTAATCCTCCCTACATTCCCGAAAACGAAAAGAGTGAAATATTGCCTAATGTATTGAATTTTGAGCCTCATGTTGCGTTATTTGTTCCCGAAAACGATCCGCTGCTTTTTTACAGGCACATTATTAAGTTTGCGCAGGATCATTTGAAGCCGCAAGGGCAACTTTTTTTTGAAATTCATCGCGACAGGGGACAGCAGGTAGTGAGCCTGCTAACTGCCGCCGGGTTTGTTAGCATTGAATTACGCAAAGATTTATCGGGAAACGACAGGATGACAAAAGCACGGAAACCATGAATTCGTTTCTTTTAGGACATTGAATTTAAACTATTCTACATTTAATGAGTCTTAGTTAGCAAAATGAATAGATTACGCGCTGTGTCTTGTGTGAATGTGCATGGTGTTTTAGTTTGTTTGAAATAAAATATTGTAAACAATGAGTCAAACCGAAGCAGAGTTACTACTTCAGCTTAACAATTCACATAAAAGAGCAGATGCATTCTCAGGGATTGTTCGTTCCTATCAGGAGCGACTTTATTGGCATATCCGTAAAATGGTGCTTTCGCACGACGATGCAAATGATGTGTTGCAAAATACATTCATGAAAGCATGGAACGGATTGGATGGTTTTCGGGGGGATTCACAGATTTCAACCTGGCTTTACAAAATTGCTACCAACGAAACACTGACTTTCCTGATGAATAAACGTGCGCGAAATTTAACTTCGATGGATGATGAAGAAATGGTTTTATTGCAGAATCTTCAATCGGACACGTATTTTAATGGCAACGAGGTGGAAATGAAGTTGCAGAAGGCAATTCTGACATTACCCGAAAAACAACGCTTGGTATTCAATATGAAATACTTCGACGATATAACTTATGAAGAAATGGAAGCCATTCTTGGCACAACGGTAGGGGCGCTGAAAGCGTCGTATCACCATGCCGTGAAAAAAATAGAGAAATTTTTCGAAAATGAAGAATAATCACTTCTTATTTTAGATATTTGTAAATTAAATAGTTATATTTATAACAGTAAAGCTGATAACCCAATTTTCATGTTAAAACCCAACCGAGAATTATATATTAATTAAACTTACAGGCATTTGTAAAGTCAAAACAATAGTTATGAAAGACAGAAAACACATATCGCTTGATGATATAGGAAACAAATTACCGTTTACTGTACCCGAAAATTATTTCGAACAATTTGCCGCTCAAATTGATGGACAGATTTCCGTTAAGCCTGTTCGCGTTATAAATTTGTTCCGGCCATGGATATATATGGCCGCCATGTTTGTTGGACTGTTTTTAATGGGCAAGGTTTCCCTTTCGGTATATCAAAGCAATAAAATCGCGAATGCCGAGAATTACGAAATGTATGTTATGTCGCAGGTTGATGAAGATGAAATGATATATTATTACCTCACTGAAGAAAACAAATGATAAATTTTACTTGTAAAAAACGAGATATGAAACTAACATGATCAAAGATTTTGGACACACAAAGGCATGATTAATAATGTCTTTGCTCTTTGTTCTTTGTTCTAAAATTTAAACAGATGAAA
>JAJFVH010000184.1 GCA_021371875.1 Bacteroidales bacterium | reverse complement strand
GCAGAGTTTGCTGAATTCTGAGTCGGGTATTATTTCGGAGTTTAAACGCAAATCGCCTTCACTTGGATGGATTTACGAAGATGCAGACGTGATGAAAGTAACTTCTGGTTATAGTGCGGCGGGCGCTTCAGGTATTTCCATCCTGACGGATAGGGAATACTTTGGGGGGACTCCATTTGACATAATTGCTTCCCGGCCACTGGTGTCCTGTCCTATCTTGCGCAAAGATTTTGTGATGGATGAATATCAGCTTTACGAGGCCAAGGCAATTGGAGCCGATGTTGTTTTGTTGATTGCCGCGGCTCTCACGGTGAAACAAACACTGGATTTGGCCCGCAAAGCTCATGAATTAGGATTAGAAGTATTGCTCGAAGTACATAACGAAGAAGAACTTGGACATGCCAACGACTTTGTGGATATGCTGGGCGTAAATAATCGCAACCTGAAAACCTTTGAACAAAGCATTCAGGTTTCGTTTGATTTGGCAAGGTCGATTCCCGACCGGTTTGTAAAGGTAAGCGAAAGTGGCATATCTAAAGTGGAAACCGTAAAAGAATTACGTAAAGTGGGTTACAAAGGTTTTTTGATGGGAGAAAATTTTATGAAAGAAGAAAATCCGGCGGAGGCGTTGGCGAGGTTTATCAGTTCCCTAAATCCCTCTCAGGGGGACTTTTAATTTGTAGGTCTATGAAGAATATAGAGACGAATGTAGCTTCAACTCCTCCCCTTCGGGGAGGTCAGGAGGGGCTGTTGGTTAAAATCTGCGGGATGAAATACTCCGAAAACATACGGACAGTGGCAGCTTTGCATCCCGATTTTATGGGATTTATTTTTTATCCGAAATCTCCGCGGTATGCAGAACCGTTGAATTTGAAAACATTGGAAGAAATTCCTTTGACAACCAAGAAAATCGGTGTATTTGTAAATGAAAGCTTAGAAAATATTCTCACGATAGTTTTTAAGTATAAACTCGATGGAGTGCAACTTCATGGTACAGAATTGGTGGAAACGTGTACCAAACTTCGGGACGCAGGATTGATTGTAATTAAAGCTTTCCCTGTTGCCGAAGCCTATAATTTCAAGGTGACAAAAGTTTACGAAGTTGGATGTGATTATTTTCTGTTCGACACCAAAACGGATGCTTACGGAGGCTCAGGAGTGAAGTTCAGTTGGGCAATGCTTAATGAATACAAGGGCGAAACGCCATTTCTGTTAAGCGGCGGAATAGCTGCCGATGATGCGGAGGCTATTTTGAAGATTAAACATCCGAAATTTGCCGGAATAGACTTGAATAGTAAGTTTGAAGTGAAACAGGGATTGAAGAATGTGGAATTATTGCGGGGATTTATAGAACAAATAAAAGCCACCTAAATGCAGTCGAGACACGGCAAAGGGGATTTTAAAACATAGTCTATAACTAAAATAAATATAATTATAAATACAATACTAATTTCTCTTTAAGTTCCCTTTCGGGGGATTTAGGGGGCTGAATTGGGAGGAGCTTTTTTATGAACAGAATCAATAAATTATTCCAACAAAAACCTGAAAATATCTTTTCGGTGTATTTTACGGCGGGTTTCCCGAAACTCGAAGATACCTTGCCAACTTTGAAATGTTTGCAGGCTAATGGGGTGGATTTGGTAGAAATCGGTGTGCCGTTTTCCGATCCGATGGCGGATGGCGTGGTGATACAGAACAGCAGCCAGGTGGCGTTGCAAAACGGCATGAGCATCCGTAAATTGTTTGAGCAACTCACAGCGGTACGTGCCGAAATTCATATTCCATTGATTATGATGGGGTATCTGAATCCGGTCATGCAATTCGGTTTTGAGGCTTTTTGTAAAGAATGCAGCAGGGTAGGAGTGGACGGTATGATTATTCCCGATCTGCCGATGGCTGATTTTCTGGCCGAATACAAAGATATTGCCGTGAAATACGGACTGGAATTTATTTTCCTGATTACACCCGAAACGTCGGAAAGCCGTATCCGCGAAATCGACAGCCATACCAACGGGTTTATCTACATGGTTTCGTCGGCAGCAGTGACCGGTACGCAAAACTCATTTGACAATAGGGTGGAATATTTCAACCGGATCAATGTCATGAATCTGAAAAACCCGCGCCTGATTGGTTTTGGCATTTCCAATAAATCGACCCGCGACATGGCAAACCGCTATTCATCGGGAGCCATTATCGGTAGCGCCTTTATCAAAGCTTTGCAGGAAACGAATGATGTGGAAAAGGGAGTGAGGCGGTTGTTGGAAAAATTGGAGGAATAAATCAGAGCTATTCAACAAACAAATGCCGGAATCACTTACGATTCCGGCATTTGTTTGTTGTTAACTTTCAGCTATTTATCAGCCTATTAAAGTGTTTTTTTTACTTCGGTTTCTTCAAAACTTTCAATCATATCGCCTACACGGATATCGTTGTAGTTTTTAATGTTCAATCCGCACTCGTAGTTGGTTCCTACTTCTTTTACATCGTCTTTGAAGCGTTTAAGCGAATCCAGTTCGCCGGTATACACTACAATTCCATCGCGAATAATGCGAATTTTATTGGTGCGTTTGATTTTCCCTTCGCGCACCAAACAGCCGGCAACCGTACCCACTTTGGTGATTTTAAATACTTCACGGATTTCAACCGTGGCAGTGATTTCTTCTTTTATTTCAGGAGAAAGCATTCCTTCCATAGCAGCTCTGATTTCTTCGATAGCATCGTAAATAATAGAATATAAACGAACATCAATTTCTTCTTTTTCAGCCATTTTACGGGCGGTTGAAGTGGGCCGAACCTGGAACCCGCAAATGATAGCGTTCGAGGCGGCTGCCAGCAAAATATCCGAATCGGAAATGGCACCCACTGCTTTGTGGATCACATTGACCTGAATGTTTTCGGTCGAAAGTTTCAACAATGAATCGGATAAGGCTTCAACCGAACCGTCCACGTCGCCTTTCACAATAATATTCAGTTCCTTGAAATCGCCCAAAGCTATACGGCGCCCCAGTTCGTCCAATGTAAAATGCTTTTTCGTGCGGATGCTTTGTTCGCGTTGTAATTGCTCCCGTTTGTTGGCAATTTCGCGGGCTTCATGTTCGCTTGCCATTACGTTGAAATTGTCACCTGCCTGAGGAGCGCCGTTTAATCCGAGAATCAAAACGGGTTCTCCGGGTTTGGCTTCGTTGATGCGTTGATTACGCTCGTTAAACATGGCT
This sequence comes from Bacteroidales bacterium, assembly GCA_021371875.1. GTDB lineage: Bacteria > Bacteroidota > Bacteroidia > Bacteroidales > Paludibacteraceae > Paludibacter. Next base: position 28,283 of record JAJFVH010000184.1, on the reverse strand, counting down.
TTGATTTTACCGAAATTAATTCCGGCAAGAACCACATCTCCTTGATGTAAAGTCCCGTTTGCGACCAAAACGGTGGAAAGATAACCACGTCCTTTATCGAGAGAAGACTCGACCACCGAACCGTGAGCCCGTTTATTCGGGTTAGCTTTCAGCTCCAGCAATTCGGCTTCGAGCAGTACTTTTTCGAGCAATTCGGCAATTCCCAATCCTTGTTTAGCCGAAATATCCTGCGATTGATATTTTCCACCCCAATCTTCGACCAAATAGTTCATTTGGGCTAATGTTTCTTTTATTTTTTCAGGATTAGCTCCCGGTTTATCTATCTTGTTTATGGCAAAAATCATAGGAACGTTGGCAGCCGCAGCATGATTGATGGCTTCAATGGTTTGAGGCATCACATTATCGTCGGCAGCCACTATGATGATAGCGATATCGGTAACTTTCGCTCCACGTGCACGCATGGCGGTAAATGCTTCGTGGCCCGGAGTGTCGAGGAAAGTAATGCGTTGCCCGTTTTCGAGTTTCACATTGTAAGCCCCGATATGTTGAGTGATTCCACCTGCTTCACCGGCAATAACATTTGTTTTACGTATGTAGTCGAGCAATGATGTTTTACCGTGGTCGACATGTCCCATAACCGTTACGATTGGTGCGCGTGGTTGCAAATCTTGTTCGGTGTCGGGTTCTTCTTCACCAATGGCCTCCACAACATCTGCACTTACAAATTCGGTTGTGAAACCAAATTCTTCAGCCACAATATTGATAGTTTCGGCATCCAAACGCTGGTTGATAGAAACCATCAAACCTATGCTCATACAGGTTGCGATAACCTGATTAACGGTTACATTCATCATTACGGCCAACTCGCTTACCGTAACAAATTCGGTAAGTTTTAATATGCTTTCTTCATCGCGTTCGCGTTGAGCCTGTTCCTGTTGACGGGCACTTACACTGTCACGTTTGTCGCGGCGGTATTTTGCCCCTTTCCCTTTTTTGTTTCCACTGGCAAGACGGGCTAAAGTTTCTTTAATTTGTTTTTGTACTTCTTCCTCGTTTACAACGGTTTTTAGCGGTTTTTTCAGCTTGTCCTTACTGGACTTGCCTGTATTGCCGGTGTTTGCGTGATTTACTTTTTTTGGTTGACCCAATGTGTTGACTGCTCCTTGTTCAACGCGGGTTATGTCTACTTTCTGATTGGTAAAACGTTCGCGTTTTTTCTTCTTCTGAGCGGCAGCAGCTGCACTTTCAGGACTTCCGGCAGGTATCAGTTTTTTGTCACCCGAAACAAATGATTTTTTTATTTCTCCGGCGGTGCGGTTTTTTTCTTCTCTTTCTTTTCTTTTCTGTTCTTTTGTTTTTGGTTTCGGACGGGTGCTTTGATTGATTAAATTCAAATCAATTTTACCTATTACTACCGGAGTCTTGTCTATCGAAGCAAAGCCGATTTTAAATATTTCTTCTTCCTCATCTTCAATAAAGTCAAGTTCCTCGTCGAGTTCTACTTTTGGTTTAGGTTTTTCAACCGGTTTTTGTTCCTGAATTTGTTTTGAAGGTTCGTTTTTAGTTAATACGAGTCTTGGTTTTGCCGGTTTTTGAGGCTCCGGTTGTTTGTCTTCCGTTTTTACTTTTTCCGGTTCAACAGGTTTCTCAACGGCCGGTATCGATGGTTCAGCGTTTTCTTTTTGAACAGATAATTCTGCATCAGTTTTTTCAACTGCTATATCTTTTTCCTCGGCTTTGTGTTCAACCTTCCCTGCAACAGGATTTTCCTCAACCTGAACTTCAGGTTTCTTTGGTTCGGGTTTTGGTTCAGCGGGTTTGTGCTCGGCAGGTTTGTTAAGGGCATCAAGATCAATTTGACCAACAGCTTTGATTTGAGGCAGTTGATCTTTTGGTAATGTCGTATGTATAACTTCCGCAGATTTTTCCACGGGTTTTTCCACAGGTTTTGTGTTTATATAACCTTCCAAAGCCACTGTTCCTGCCTTTTCTTTCAAATGACGTTCCTGACTCAATCGCTCCGATTCCATTTTCAGAGCCATATCTTTATTAAATTCTTTTGCAAGTAAAAGGTGTAAATCATCCGACAACTTCAAATTAGGGTCGACGGACAGTTTATGGCCTTTTTTTGCCAAAAACTCAATGGCGGTAGTCATCCCGACATTTAAATCTTTGCAGGCTTTGCTTAATCTTATGGACATATATTTTTATAAAGTTTTTTTAGAAATTTATGGAGTAATACCAGGTTACTCATGAAATAAAAAGGGAACGTGAAACAGGTGATTTTTTACGGTTGAATAATCAATCGGTGCATTTATTCTTCTTCAAATTCGGCCTTGAGAATATTTAGTAATTCATCAATAGTTTCTTCTTCCAGGTCTGTACGACGGATTAAATCCTGACGTGGAATTGCCAAAACGCTTTTGGCTGTATCGCAACCGATAGCCTTGAGCGCATCAATAACCCATTGATCAATTTCGTCGCTGAATTCATCCAGGTAAATATCTTCAATTTCTTCGTCTTCGTCAATATCGCGGAATACATCAAGTGTATAACCGGTCAACATACTTGCTAGTTTGATATTTAAACCGCCTTTGCCAATTGCCTGAGAAACTTCTTCGGGTTTCAGGTAAATTTCGGCTTTCTTTTCGGCCTCGTTTAAGCGAATGGAAGAAATTTTTGCAGGACTCAATGCCCGCGAAATAAACAAGCTGATATTGTTGGTGTAGTTGATTACATCGATATTTTCGTTTCGTAATTCGCGGACAATGCCATGAATACGGGAGCCTTTTACACCGACACAAGCTCCAACCGGGTCGATACGGTCGTCATACGATTCCACGGCTACTTTTGCCCGTTCGCCCGGCATTCGGGCAATTTTTTTGATAATGATCAGTCCTTCAAAAATTTCAGGTACTTCCAGTTCGAATAAACGTTCGAGAAAAACCGGTGAAATACGCGAAAGTATAATCTTGGGGTTATTGTTTTTATTTTCAACCATTGCCACTACGGCGCGGACAGTGTCGCCTTTGCGGTAAAAATCGGTAGGGATTTGCTCTGATTTCGGCAAGTAAAGTTCATTGCCTTCATCGTCGATCAACAACATTTCTTTTTTCCATATCTGGTACAGTTCGGCGCTTACAATCTGACCTACTTTTTCGCTGTATTTGCTGAAAACATTGTCCTTTTGGAGTTCCAAAATTTTTGATGAAAGTGTTTGGCGCAGAGTAAGAATGGCGCGACGGCCGAAACTCAGGAAATCGACCGTGTCGGTTACATCTTCGCCGACTTCATAATCTTCATCTATTTTTTTTGCTTCCGTAAGCGAAATTTCCATGTTCGGGTCTTCAATTTTATCATCTTCAACCACAGTACGGTTCCGATAAATTTCAAAGTCACCTTTGTCGGGATTGATAATTACGTCATAGTTTTCGTCGGTTCCAAACATTTTAGTTATAACGTTGCGGAACGATTCTTCCATCACACTGATTAAAGTGCTTCTGTCTATGCTTTTCAGTTCTTTAAACTCCGAAAAGGTGTCTATCAAGCTAATAGTTTCTTTTTTGCTGCTCATAGCTTTATTTGAATCTAATAATATATTTTGTGTATTTAATGTCTGAGTAATTGAATGTAATATCTTGTTGTACTGTAATTTTTCGTTTCGACCCTTCGGGTTTTTCAGTTGTTTCGATTTGCAAAATAAAATTTTCCTCGTTGGCTTCAGTGAGTATTCCGCTCAGTTTTTTGCCGGCTTTAGTAAGCACTTCAACTTCGTTTCCGATATTTTTTTCGTATTGTTTTACTACTTTGAAGGGCTCTGTTAGTCCTGCTGAACCAACCTGGAGTTCAAAGTCTTCCACTTCCCTGTCGAGTGTCGATTCTACGTGCCGGCTTAATTCTGCGCAAAAATCTATTTCAACTCCTTCGAACGAATCAATTTCAACAGAAATCCGATTGTCGTTGGTGATGTTTAAATCCACTAAATAATAACCAGTATCCTTTAGAAAGTCTGTAATAGTTTGATTTACAATTTCTTTTAAAATCATTTGAAATGTCAATTTAACAAAGAAGGGGACTTCTGTCCCCTCCACCATATTCATATTCGGATGCAAAAGTACAAATAATTCTTTAAACTACAAAGAATTATAATAAAACTTTCATTCCGAGGATAATTTTTATTTTATTATTTTGACTTATGAAGATTAAACTTCTCGGGAAACTTGGCATGGACATCTTTATAATACGCCTGGATTTTTTCGAGATCGGCTTTTTCGTCACCGGTCGGATAAAAAACCTCTTTGATCCCCAATTCTTTTTTTACATAATCAATATAGGCTAACTGAATGGGTACATTGGCTTTTAACGCAATGTGATAAAATCCCATTTTCCATTTTGAAACCAGGCCTCGTGTTCCTTCAGGTGTGATGGCTAAATGAAATGATTCACGTTTTTCGAATTCTTCAACCATTTGCTGGGTTACCGATGTCCGTTTCGACCGGTCGACCGGAACGCCGCCCATGGCGCGGAACAGGTATCCCATGGGAAAGAAAAACCATGATTTTTTAATCAGAAATGAAGTTTTCCGTCCTAAAGCCAGGTATGATAATTTTCCGATCGGGAAATCCCAGTTGCTGGTGTGCGGGGCGACACAGATTATACTCTTTTGAGGTTCGGCAACGGTTACAATTGCTTTCCAACCGGCCATTTTTAAAATCCACTTACTTAATTTTTGCATATAAATTAAATGATAATTAAAACATTTCTTACCTGAGTCCCTGACAGGCAGACAGTGAAAAAATCTCCGGCAAAGGTACTACTTTTTTTGACGAATTTTGGATCGTTCAAAAAATATTACAATGCTTGACTTTGACCCGCCATTGCTTCAATGGCAGCGATTAGAGTGTTTTGATTCCCGGATTTATTTACACAATCCGATTGTTGAAAACTAATTTAGTGTAGTACCGAGCAAATTGCTAACTTTGTATTTCGAAATCTGCTGATTGATTAATTGTTAAATTAGGAATTAATCATCACATTTTCAAATCATCACGTTCTCAGATTAAATAATGGATTTTTTAAACGAACTAAATGAAAGTCAGCGTCGGGCTGTGGAGTATACCGATGGTGCATCGCTTGTAATTGCCGGTGCAGGATCGGGTAAAACGCGCGTATTGACTTATAAAATAGCGTATTTGTTGAAAAAGGGATTAGCGCCATCGTCTATTCTCGCGCTCACTTTTACTAATAAAGCTGCCCGCGAAATGAAAGCGCGTATTGCCACGATGGTAGGAGAACGAACCGCCCGCTATCTGTGGATGGGAACTTTTCACTCCATTTTTTCACGCATTCTTCGCAACGAAGCCGACAAAATAGGTTATACTAAAAATTTCACTATTTACGATTCGTCCGATTCAAACAGTCTGATTAAAACCATCGTGAAGGAATTGAAACTTGATGAAAAAGTATATAAACACGGTTTCGTGCATTCACGGATTTCGTTTGCAAAAAATAACCTGATTACACCCGAAGCTTACCTTGGTAATCCCGATTTGATAAAAGCCGATATGAATTTGCGTGTGCCGATGTTGTCCGATATTTATACAATTTATTGCAATCGCTGCAAGCAGGCCGATGCCATGGATTTCGACGATTTATTACTGCAAACCAATGTGTTGTTTCGCAATCACCCTGATGTTTTGCAGAAATACCAGCAGGCATTCAGTTATATTTTGGTGGACGAGTATCAGGATACCAATTTTGCACAGTACCTGATTGTGAAAAAATTGGCTGAGATGCACGAACATATTTGTGTAGTGGGTGATGATGCACAAAGCATTTACTCCTTTCGTGGCGCTAATATAGATAATATTCTACAGTTTAAAAATTCGTATCACAACGCTCAAATCTTTAAACTGGAACAAAATTACCGTTCCACGCAAACCATTGTAAATGCTGCTAACAGTTTGATTGACAAAAATGCAGCCCAAATCCGCAAAAATGTTTTTTCGGAAAAAGAAACAGGGAAACCGATTAAAATTCTGAGCGTTTTTACCGATTTGGAAGAAGGAACCGTGGTGGCACAGAATATTTCGGATTTGCGGTATAATGAAAAATTCAATTTTCAGCAGGTAGCCATTTTGTATCGTACTAACTCGCAATCGCGTGTACTTGAGGAAGCTTTGCGCAAGCAAGGCATTCCCTACCGGATTTACGGAGGGTTGTCGTTTTACCAGCGCAAGGAAATCAAGGATGTGATTGCCTATTTCCGCTTAGTTTGTAATCCGAACGACGAAGAAGCGCTGAAACGGATCATTAATTATCCTGCCCGTGGGATTGGGGATACTACGGTGAATAAACTCGTTGAATGCGCTCAACTGCATGCTGTTAGTGTGTGGGAAGTGCTCGCCGATATGTTGCGCTATAATTTGCCCGTCAATGCCGGAACGGCAACCAAACTGGCTCAGTTTCGCGATATGATCTGTGTTTTTATGGCGCAGGTTACAACACAAAATGCTTATGATCTTGCAAATAGTATTGTAAAAATTACAGGCGTCATCAGCGATACTTTTGTCGACCGGTCGCCCGAAAACCTGAGCAAACAGGAAAATGTGCAGGAGCTGCTCAAAGCGATTCATGAATATTGCGAAACCAGGGAAAAAGATAATGAAACGGCTTTCCTACCCGATTTTCTTTCGGAAGTCTCGCTGCTTACCGACCAGGATACCGACCAGGAAACGGATGCCGACAAAGTGACCATGATGACTGTTCATGCTGCCAAAGGTTTGGAGTTCAAGGCAGTATTTATTGTCGGCATGGAGGAAGATTTGTTTCCTTCGGCTTATACGATAGGTAGTGAACGGGAACTTGAAGAAGAGCGCCGGCTGTTTTATGTGGCCATCACCCGTGCCGAGGAACTTTGTTTTATCAGTTATTCCAAATCACGATTCCGCAACGGTAAAACGAACTTTTCGAACCCAAGCAGGTTTATTAAAGATATCGATCCGCAATATCTCGATTTGCCCAAGGAAAAGGAATTTGAACCGAAGCAAAACAGGTTCAGCGATTGGGATGATGATTTGGAAACAGAACGAAACCGGTTTGGAAAAACTTCTTACAGCAAACCTGCCCCGATGGAACCTTTTGTTCAGCAAACACTAAAAAGGTTGGTAAAAATTGAAAGCGGAAGCATCGACAAAGTTACAATACCGAATGGATCGATTCCGGTGGACAAATTTGTAAAACACGCAGCCTTTGGAATTGGAAAAGTGTTGAATGTCTACGTTGATAACGGAAACGAAAAGGCAGAAATCGATTTTGGCGAAAAAGGTATAAAATCCTTGTTGTTGAAGTTTGCCAAATTGGAAGTGCTAAAATAATTTTTCTCACGCAAAGTCGTAAAAAAATGAAAATACATATTTTACAACACGAAAAATTTGAATCGCCTGCTGCCATCGAAAGTTGGATAGCAGATCGCGGACACAAAGCAACCTACACCCGGTTTTATGCTTTCGACAAATTGCCGGAGAATGTAAACTCCATTGATTTACTGATAATATTGGGTGGCCCGCAGTCACCATCCACAACTGCCGACGAATGTCCGTATTTTGATGGTAAAACGGAAATTGCATTTATAAAAAAAGTAATTGGCGCTGACAAAAAAGTACTTGGAATTTGCCTTGGAGCTCAGTTAATTGGCGAAGCAATGGGCGCTAGGGTGAAGCATAGCCCCGAAAGGGAAATAGGTGTCTTTGAAACAAAACTTACGGATGTCGGAAAAACGGATAAGCTGACTTCTCATTTACCCGAAACTTTCAACGTTGGGCATTGGCATGGCGATATGCCGGGATTGACCGCTGAATGTGAGATACTGGCTTATAGTGCCGGTTGTCCGCGTCAGATTGTGCGTTATACTCCTAATGTGTACGGATTTCAGTGTCATTTCGAATTTACGTCGGCTGCTATCGACCTCATGATTGCCAATTGCAGCGATGAATTGCTGAAATTTGCAGGTAATCCGTACATAGAAACCGATAAACGGCTACAGGAAAATAATTACGCAGAGATGAATAAGATGTTGTTCGGCATGTTGGATAAATTAACAAACGAAGACGGAAAATAACCGACGAAAATATTGACTGTCAACAAAATTATTCTAAGTTTGCATAGTTGGCATATCCTTCGTTTCTCCTCCGTTCCTTTTCCGTATTTCCGGCAATGAATATTTATACGCAGTGCAGGTACAAACGCTAAATAATTGACCGTAGTGCAACATGATGCCACACTACGGCTTACTTGTTAAAAAAATACGTAAAGAAGTTAAATGTTTTCTTCTTTCGAGGTGATGTGCCCGGGCAAGTCGGAGGCACGAATAATGATTTTATCTCCTTCCAAAGAAGTGTTATCGGTTGTTGCCGTATAAATCCACTGTAAGCCATTGGGAGCCAATTGAGCCAAACCGTGTTCCACCTCCGTGCCATCGGCGTTGAGAATGGCGACTGATACTTCGCTCACCATAAAATCGTCGGTAATGGTGGCGGCAATGGTATCGCCGTTTTTTCCTGTGTATTTACTCAGATCAATTTCGTCAATACCGGGTGCGTTCATAAAGTCGGCTACTGCGACATTATAAGCCGATACGCCTTTGCCGGCTGCATTGCGGTAGGCTTCTTTTGTTGCGCTATCGGCAACGACCGATTTGGCGTAAATAACAGCTTCCTGAAAGCGGCGGCTTTGCTGCTTTTGGGCTTCGGTAGGTTCGCTTGTGCGCGGACGGGGTTTGCTGGAAACAATGGTTTTCCCGTTGCGTACACGGAAAACAATCAAGTCACCTACTTTACCACTCAATCCGTGAGTGATAATGTTGTTTTTAGATTCTGCCATAACAATTTAGGTTTAAGACATTAGACAATAAGTTTGTTAAAAGATTAATTTGTTTTTCTTAATCTGTATTTCGTCAGATATGGTAAATTTTACACTTTGGCGAATATCCGCCGACGAAGTTCCGATTTGAATACTATAATTGCCCACTTCCACTATCCACTGTCCGTCTTTTTCGTCGAAAGAGGCTATATCGGAAGCAGAGAACCGCAATTCAATGCGATGCATTTCACCCGCTTGCAAAAGTTTTGTTTTTGCGAAGGCTTTCAATTCCTTGGCGGGTTTTTGCAATATGCCTTTCGGAGCGGCAACGTAGAGTTGCACCACCTCTTTGCCTGCCGTTGTGCCGATATTTTTCACCGAAATTGTTACAGTATAAACGCCTTTTTTCTCGCTGATTTCCGGCGCTGAATATTCAAAGTTGGTGTAGCTCAATCCATAACCGAAAGGATAGGAAACTCTTTTATTGTTCGTCAGATAATAGCGGTAGCCCACATAAATATCTTCCTCATAGTTTGTAAAATCAATATTCGGGCGGTTTTCGGGTTTGCTTCCGCTTAATAATTCTTTCATGTTCAGAGCAATGTCCAACGGGAAATTTTTGTATGAAGGAACATCTTCGAGTTTTTCGGGAAAGGTCATGGGCAATTTCCCTGACGGATTGACTTCGCCTTTCAGAATATCCGCCACACTGTTGCCGCCTTCCTGTCCCGCCTGCCAAGCCAGCAGAACGGCATCGGGATATGCTTTCCACGAAGCGGTTTCGATTACGCCGCCGATATTCAGAATTACCACCGCTTTTTTGCCTGCCTTGTGGAAAGTTTCCGATACATTTTTGATAAGATTGATTTCGTTTACCGTCAGGTTGAAATCGCCATCAACCTTTCGGTCGGCAAACTCGCCGGAAGTGCGCCCAATGGTGATTAACGCTACATCGGCAGTTTGGACTGTTTTGTTTAACAAAGCGTCTGTGGGAACAAATTCGCCTGCGCGGATTTTCGGTAAAAACATTGCCATTGGATTGTTCGGATCGGGTTTGTTTTTCTCGTTTTCTTCCGATATGTATTTAAAATACAATGATTTCACTTCTTCGTTGATTTGATAACCGGCGTTTGCCAAACCATCGCCCAACGAAACGGTATATGCTTCGTTAACGTCGCCGCTGCCTGTTCCGCCCGCAATAAAATCGTAAGAAGTAACCCCAAAAGCGGCAATATTTTTAATTCCGGCAGAAAGCGGCAGTGCCGAATTATCGTTTTTCAGTAAGACCATTCCTTCGGCAGCCGACTGGCGAGTAATGGCGGCATGAGCCTTCAAATCGGGCTTGTTGGAATATTGATAACCTTTGAAACGCGGTGATTTCACAATCAGTTCCAACATCCGTTTCACATTGGTATCGATATCTTTTATGTCCAGTTTTTTGTCGTTCACTGCCTGAATAATCACCTGCGTTTGGTCGGGACGACCAGGCATCAATAGGTCGTTACCAGCATGAACCTGTGCAGCAGGCGAATAACCTCCAAACCAGTCCGTCATAACAACGCCTTGGAATCCCCATTCGTTACGCAGGATATCGGTCAGCAAGGCGCGGCTTTCCGAAGCGGAAACGCCGTTAATGGAGTTGTACGACGACATAACCGTCCATGGTTGCGATTCCTTGACCGCAATTTCAAAACCACGCAGGTAAATTTCGCGCAAAGCGCGTTCCGATATGAGGACATCGTTGCGTTGACGGTTGGTTTCCTGATTGTTGGCGGCAAAATGCTTAATGGAAGTTCCCACACCATTTTTTTGCACGCCGCGCACGACAGCCGCCGCCGTTTTACCGCTCAAAAGCGGGTCTTCGGAATAATACTCGAAATTGCGCCCGCACAAAGGATTGCGATGAATATTCAATGCGGGAGCAAGCAGCACATCAGCCCCATATTCAAGCACTTCGTTGCCAATGGCTTCGCCGACCTGTTCAACTAATTCGCCGTTCCAAGTGGAAGCGAGCAGCGTACCGACAGGAAAGGCTGTGCAATAATAAGTTGAACTGTCGCCGTCGCGCGTGGGGCTGATTCTCAAGCCTGCGGGTCCATCCGCCAACACAATGGCGGGAATGCCCAAACGCGGGATAGGGTAAGTTGTTCCCGCCGCACCCTGAACAAGGTTTTTCGTTTTGCCGACTACTGCACTGTCTCCACTGAAACCCGCCATTCCCGTACCAACAAGCAAATGTACTTTTTCTTCCAAGGTCATGGCTGCAACAACTTTGTCTATGGACGCTTTGCCGAGTTGGGGAACTTTATTCCCATAGCAGGAAAACAACGCGATTCCTGCAATAATAATTGAAATATAAGATTTTATGTTTTTCATATTTTAACTTTTATTTAAATAGTTTCTGCACAAATTCCGTCAGGTAAATCCGCCAATTTTTCCAAATATGTCCTTCTCCTGTTTCGTAGTATTCGTATTTGCAGTTGTTTTCGTCCAATTTTTTGCGGAAATCCACGTTGTTTTGAAACAGAAAATCGGTTGTGCCAATGGCAATCCAATAAAGTTTCAGTTTTTTATCGAACTGAATTTTCAGTTTTTTGTCAAAATTCTCATAAATTTCAGAAGTAATATTTTGCTGCGGTATAATTGCAGCTGAAAACAAGCCGACATAATCAAATAAATCAGGATATTGTTTGGAAATGTGCAAAGAATGGAATCCGCCCATAGATAAACCACATATCGCCCGCGACGACTTGTCTGTTTTAACGCGGTAGTTTGTTTCAACATACTTGATTACATCGGGGAAAGCCGTTTCAAAGTCGCCATTCATTTTTGTTTCTTCCCAAAGAGATGGTTTATACATGCCTTTTTCCGACTCGCCTGGAGCGGCTTTCTGACCTGCATTTCCATTTGTCATCACTACGAGCATCGGCTTTGCTTTGCCCTGTGCAATCAAGTTGTCGAGGATTTGCGACGCGCGTCCGAGGGCAATCCATGCTTCCTCATCGCCGCCCGCGCCATGCAGAAGGTAAAGGACAGGATATTTGGTTTTTCCTTTTTCATATCCCGGTGGAGTGTAAACGGTCATCCTACGGTTTTTTTTCAGCGTAAGGCTGTTGTACCACACCCTTGCTACGCTGCCGTGCGGCACATCATTCACTTTGTATAGGTCGGCCCGTCCGCCACCGATAATAAAAACAGAGGTTACAGAAGCAACATCCCTGATTTGATAAATATTGCCGGGGTCGGTAACTTTCACGCCGTCAATGAGGAACGAGTAGCTATACAGTTCGGGCGCAAGCGGCGCGGTGGTATAAGTCCACACGCCTTTGTCGTTTTTCACAAGTGCAGCAGAGCCGGGCACATCCATTTCGCCCATCGGCGTTTGCATTTTCTGAGGAGGCAGGAAGTCGCCCGTAATCTCGATTTTCTGCGCTTCGGGCGCAAGAATTGAGAACGTAACCGAATTATCGACATTGATTTTGGGCGAAACAATATCGCCGCCACCCCACAGGGCTTGTTGTGCAAATGAAGCGACCGAACACATCACTGCAAAAAATAAAATTGAAAGTTTATTCATCTCGTTAAATTTATTATATTGATTTGTTTTCCAAAATTCCGTGTTACAAACTGTAAACAATTATACAATGCCGAATGCCAATATTCCCATGTGTGACCGCCATCGCGAACGCGTAACTCGCAGGAAATTTGCTGACGGCGCATCGCCTGCGTAAATTCGATATTGCGGTCGAGCAGGAAATCGTCGTCACCGCAATCGACAAACCACGCTACCGAGCGAAGTTGCATTTTACGGGCTTCATCGGCTTCTTCCACATATTTAATACAGTTGTTTTCCTGCACCGAGCGGGTAAGAATGGCCATTTTGTCGTCAGGATTTTGCGCAGATGCCGCACCTTGTTCGGGAATATTCATCAACGCGCTCATTGCGTAGCAGGCGGCAAACAGTTCGTTGTGTCGTTGCGCATACATTGTGCTACCGCCACCGCCCATCGAGAGCCCTGCAACGGCACGGTGCTGTTTGTCGCCGTTCACGCGGTAGGTTTTCTCAATATAAGGCAAAAATTCGGTGTAGAAAAACGTTTCATATTTCCAACCCTGCATATCAAAATAGCCATTCCACGCACCTTCATACACGTTTCCGCCAGCGTTGGGCGTAACTATAATCATTTCGCACGCCTCGCCTGAAGCAATGAGTTGGTCGGCAACATCTTTGACGTGTCCCCGCTCGAACCAACCCTTGTTCGTATCCATCATTCCGTGTAAAAGATAGAGAATCGGATACTTTTTGTTTTTGTCCGTTTCGTAACTTTTGGGCAGAAAAATTGTATATTCACGGTCGGCATTCAAAACCGTACTGTGAATGTTTTTTGTTTCTGTACGACTTTGTGGTCCCCACCCATCGAACTGGGCAGAAACCGACAAAGCATAGAACATACCTAAAAAAACTAATAAACCTGATTTTTTATTCATATTTTTATTTTTTTGCACGCAGATAAAGCGGATTATCTTTTCTGCGTAAAATATGCCTTTTTATATGCATTATCTACGTGCTGATTATTTATGTATTATCTAAATTTTATAATTTGTTGCTTTTCTGTGTCAAATGCTTTCCATTCGGGCAAATCTGCGCCGTTGGGATTGCCTGTTTTTGCAAAATTTACCCAATAAGACGACATTGTTTCTTCCAAATCGAAATCGGTTTGAGTGAATGGTTTATTCCAATATTTGAGGGTGTGCAGGCAATAGGCAAACTCTGCTGAATGAAACGCGCCAAAATTCGGCTCGCCGGGCGGTATGTGATCGAAATAATACATATAGACAGGCGATTTACCTTTTTCCAACTGCAAAGCAGCCCAATGTTTGTATGTATTTTCAATCCCTTGACCGAAAAGCAAAGTGTCGCCGCTGTTCCAACCGAGAATAAGCGGCACATCGTTTTGCTTACTTTCGTTATAAGTTTTTTCCATTGCAAAGACGACAACATTATCTACAACAGGCGAAAGCATACCCGGAATTCTGATTTTTAGAATTGAATCAGCAGGCAAAATTCGTAATGTTGCAATGTCGGGGATATTAGCATCGGCAAGAATTTTTATGCCAATCTGCTCAGCGTTTTGCAAAGTTGCCGAAACCGCTCTATCTCCTGAAATAAGCGAACCACTCTGGGCTATTGCCTTGTTAAACAACCCCTTTGCTAATGGTGAAACAAGTAAACAATTAACGCTCATTGAGCCGGCAGATTGTCCTGCTATGGTTACATTGTCAGGATTTCCTCCGAATGCGGAAATATTTTCTTTCACCCAACGTAAAGCAGCGATTTGGTCTAAAATTCCGTAATTTCCAGAAATTTCTTCGGTGTTTTCAGCCGATAAACTGGGGTGAGCCAAAAAGCCAAGTAAGCCCAAACGATAGTTAATTGTAACGAAAACAACACCTTTGCGAGCCATCGCTTCGCCGTTATAAAGAGGCACTGTGCCGCTCCCGCCCGAAAAACCTCCTCCGTGAATCCACACGAGTACAGGTAGTTTCTCGTCCGCTTTTTTCGCCGAAGTCCAAACATTGAGATAGAGACAATCTTCCGAGATCGGTTCTGCTGGCGTGATAAATTCTTGTGACCACATCATAAAAGGACGTGGCGAGTTTTGTATTGCTGAAGGCTGATTATCAACGCATTGGCGTACACCTTCCCACGCCGCGATAGGCTTCGGAGCTTTCCATCTCAAATCACCTGTAGGTGCAGCTGCAAAAGGTACACCCATAAAGATTTTCACCATGCCATCATCAGAAAGTTTTCCCGCAACAAATCCTGAACTTATTTTAACTTTATGATAATTAACTTTATTATTAGTACAGGAAAATAAAATAAGCGAGCAAATAAATGCTATTAAATAGTTCCTCATATAAATTTCTACCAATTAATATTTTCCGAATCATATACTATTATTGCTTTTCCGTTGGTTGCCATGGCGGGTTTGGGGCAAACTATATCATTTTTGAACGGCATTTCGTACGGTTTTGATCCGCTCGTATCACCCTCGGAAAGCCGCTTAGCAAGATTTTTCATGTCGATAAGATAATCCAAATCCAATGCGCGTTTCAGGTAGGGATAATGCCCGCAATAGATTTTCGTAATGCCCTGTTCACGCATAATTTTTTCCATTCGAACGCAGGACTGATAATAGTCCTTCATCGGAACGTGCGGGTAAAGTTGCAACCACACCTGCCCCGAACCAAAGGCATCGCCCGAATAAACCGCATTTATCGCCTTATCAACTAAAACGAGTGAACCAGGCGTGTGCCCAGGCATCAGATAAACCTTAATTTTACGGTCGCCCAAATCGAACATATCGCCGTCGTTCAACCAATGATATTTACCCGAAAACGGAATTTCCATACGAATATTCAAATCCGCTTTGTGCATATAAATCTCGTCAAAAAAACGGATATTGCCCGCGTGGTCGATATGCTTGTGCGTAACTACCACGTCAAACGGTTTTTGTGTAATCCGGTGCATTATTTGAACAAGAGAATCACATTTTGTTCCTGTGTCAATCAGCAAAGCGCGTTTCGTTCCTTCCACAATGTACATCGTTGTCATATCTGAGGTTTCCACCACCCATGTGTCTTTTTCATGCCGGCTGATAGTGAGTTCGGAGTTTTTGAAAACTTCCTGCGCCTGCAATGAAAAAGCAAAAAAAGTTGATAGATATATTAAAAATACTTTCTTTGACATAATTGACATATTTTACAAAACTAACAGGTTTCAAATCCGGATAGGTTTGGAAAAACTAATACCTATTGAAACACTATTGCTCCGCATAATTACCTTATACCGTCCCACTTGCGGAGATAAGGTTGAACGATAAACCGCTTTCAGTCACAGTAACTATGTCCCTTGTATAACTTTTTTGGTGACTATGCCATCAACTACGTTGCCGAGAAACTTTCACATAAACCCTGTGCCAAAGAGCGACGGAAGCCAGCCAGCCAGTCATTAACCTGTGCTGTCGTGTTATCGACCACATAGTAAGTGCTTGCATCACGGCTAAAAATGTAGGTGAAAGTCGTTCCCTTTTCGATCTGCTCAGTGTTTAGTGTCAGGTCGGGTGTGGTCACATTCAGCGTAACGATAAAGCCATCAAGTCAAACAAACAAATCGAGAACCGAAGCTGACAAGAGATTGTTATGTGTTCAGCCACCGCTGCTGACGCCTTCTTTTGCCGCATTTATATAGCTAACAGATTTTGTACCACCCACAGGCACTCCAAGAACAGTCACAGAAAAATTGTTGCTCGTGAAAGTCAGCACTCCACCGTTATCAACCACAGTCAAATTGCCACTACTGATATACTGTTTGGTATCGTCATCCAGAAGGTAAGATCCACTTTCGATAATCAGCCCAGGAACATAAGCCGACAAATCAACATACATTCCTTGCACGACTGAGCCGTTGGCATCAGTAATCATACCACTGACAGGATAAGTACCTGAAAGTGAAGATGGATTTACCGCTGTAACGATTTCAAAATACGCCACTGCTGCACCGTCTGATTTTACGGTGATTTTGCTGAGTTGAGAGCCGGCAACAGGATTCCAAGTTGTGCCATCGGCTGTCCAAGCGTAGGGTGATGAAACTTCTACAGAATAGGTATATACAGGTTGATCTTCGGGGAAAATCACCACGCCAGAATAATTTATGCGGATAAATTTTCCGTTATTCATAGCCAGAACGCCCGAAATGGTGTAATTGTCTCCATTTTTGGTAACGTTCAGTGTGCCAGCCGTAACTTTTGCGCCTGTTTCAGTTCCATTCGTTACGTCAAAAAAGCAAGTTCCCCTATTTGTAAACTGCACACCGAACATTTCAGTATCGTAGCCGGCAATGTAGTTGCCCGCTTTGGCAGTTTCGTTTGCAGCAATAGTGTACGCGCCCGTTTCAAGAAAATAGGTTTTTCCAACAAAGTCAATGGATATATAGTTCCCGCTACCTGTGTAAGTGTAGGAACCAGTTTGCTCGTTGAACGTGGCAGCCACACTATTCGTGGCGATTTTCAGTGTAAAAATACGCTTGCCCTTCAATTTTTGCACCTGTTGTGCAAAAAGGTTTGTGAACGCGTAGTCGGTTGGCGGCGGGTATTTACCCGTTAGGTCATCGAGTGAGCTTTCGTTACAGGATGTAAATGAAGCAATTACCGCAAAAAATATTACTTTTAATATATTTTTCATATTATTCTACTTTTTATTGTCAGAAATTACCAATTTGGATTTTGATTGATATTTTTATTCAATGTTAATTCAGATTGCGGAAAAGGTAACAGCCAGTGGCGTTCCGTTTTAAAACCCGCTTGTGAACTTGAATTATAACTAATCCACGTTACTGTACCGTTGGATTGCAGGGATGGCGTTTGTGTGCCCTGATTAACCATCTTGTCGGCAATCTTCCATCGAATCATATCCTGATAGCGTGTACTTTCGCCACAGAGTTCGAGACGTTTTTCGAGCATCACATCTTCCATTGTTACGCTCGCTTTAGGCTCAAGCTGGGCACGTTTTCGCACTTTATTTACATATTCAGCAGCTCTGCTGCCACTTCCTTTTATATGTGCTTCAGCAGCCAAAAGTAGTACTTCCGAATAGCGCATTAAACGAACATTGTTGTGGCTTCCCAGAAATCCACCCTGTTCTTCGCCCTGCACTTTACGTGTTTTCCACATAAAATAACCCTCGTGTCCGTACAGGTTATTCCCCGGAATTATCTCATCGCCACCCGCTTTTACCTGTTCGTAGGTTTTCATCGTTTGAGTAAGGCGGTAACCGTTAGTACCTTCTTCCGCAACGAAAGCGTCAAAAAGTTCTTTCTGCGGATTGCAGTAGCCCCAAGTGTTTTTGGCGATCTGGCTGTTGATAATCATATGGTCGGTACGCCAGCCTGTCATTGCAAAAAGCAAAATCAGAGGTGCGTTGTTCGGGTCTTCGAGGTAATTAAGTTCAAAAAGCGATTCGCTGTTATTTTCAGCATTGTATTGAAGAATATCTTCATAATTGCCAGAATAAAAATCATATTTGCCAGAAGCAATCATCTCGTCCAATACCGATATTGCCTGCGAGTATTTTTCTTGAAAAACGTATGCTTTTCCGAGCAATGCCTGCGCAAACTGTTTGGTAATGTGATAGGATGAATTATCGTTCACGCTGGATTTTTCATGAAGCGCGTTTGAAGCAATTGCCTCTGTTAAATCCTTTTCCACCAACGCCCAGAGTTCAGCAAGGTTACCGTTGCCTAATTTGTATTCTTCGGGTTTAAGTTCGTGGTCAACAAGCGGTGGGGTTCCCCACATCGAAATAAGGTCGATATAAGCAAATGCCCGCCAAACTTTTGCTTCAGCGCGAACCTGTTTTTGTGTAGAAGATTCATCGGGAACATGTCCAAGAATTACGTTAGCGCGATAAATCAAGCCGTAATAATTCTGAAAAGCAGCGACTAAATAAGAATGTTCGGCGTTGAAAGTGTATTCGTTCAACTGCTCGTTTTGCGCATTGTCGCCACGACCGCCACCACCGCACCAGAAATCGTCGGAAAGCAGATTTTTCAGAAACCAGATATTGTAGTAAGTTCCTGAATTGGAATAATAGGCATAAATGGCTGCCAGCGCCTGTTCTGCCTCTTCGTCGGTCTTATAAAAATTTTCATAGGTATAAACCCCGTGCTGTTCGTTGTCCAAAAAATCTTCGCAGGCCGGCAAAAACATACACAACAACAAACAAATTCCTGTTATTTTAAATATCTTATTCATATTCGTTATTCAATTATAATGTTACATTAATTCCAAACACCACTTTCTTTGACGAAGGATAACTTCCTTTATCAAGCCCAACGCCATTGCCTATACCTACAGTTTCGGGGTCGAAACCGGGATAAGATGTAAAAGTAAAAAAGTCGTCAAGTGAGCAATAGAGGCGCAGCATTTCAAGTCCCGTCCTTTTCATTAGCGAAACAGGAACAGTATATCCCAACTGTATTTGCTTGATTTTGAAAAACGAACCATCGTAAATATAGGCATCCGAAATCCAGTATTTGTCCAGATTTGCCGCATTGTTTCGAGCCATCGGCGCATTCGGATTTTCAGGTGTCCAGCGCTCATTGTAGAATTTCAGCAAGGTATTTGCTTGCAGGCGATCTCCACGATTGATCGCCATCAAAATGTCGTTTCCGTAAGCACCTGTACCAAAAACAGTAAGGTCGAAACCTTTATAGGCTGCAGTAAGAGTAAGCCCGTAAGTAAAATCGGGTATTGGGTTGCCTATCATTGTTTTATCGTCGTCATTGATAATGCCATCAGGCTTGCGATCAACAAATTTTGGGTCACCTGCGCTGTGTATCAGTTCGCTTTGCCCAGTTGTCGAATTTATTTCATACACATCTTCGCGGTAAATACTTTCTACCTGATAACCACGAATATACCACGCCGGATAACCCGGCTCAAATGCGGTAACACCTACGTTTGTATGCACTTGCGCACCGTTAATGCGCGATAGCGACTCATGAATAGAAGTTACCTTATTATTGATAGTAGCCAGATTGGCTTTCAAACCGTAGCGGAAATCATTGCCAATATGATCGTTCCAACCAAGTTCCAATTCAACGCCTTTGTTTACCATTGTTCCAGCATTGATTGGCGAAGCACTGTTACCCACGATATTAGACAATGTTACACCACTCATAATCAAATCCTTCGATTCTTTATCAAAATAATCGAAACCCAAAGTCAGGCGATCTCGCAAAAAACGCGCATCCAAGCCCAAATCCAACTGTTCCTGTCTTTCCCATCCAAGTACGGGATTGCCCAACACATTAGGATAATAAGCATTGGTATAATTCAGGTTATTCCCAAAAGGATAAAGGACAGGAGACGTTGTGATTCCATTGGAAGCAACGCCTGTAATCGAATTGTCCCACATCCACGAACCTGCAAGCATAGATGAAGTTCCGTTTTGTCCCCAACTTGCGCGAAGTTTGAGGAAAGAAACTGTTTTGCGTAATGGCTCAAAGAATTTTTCGCTACTTACAGCCCAGCCCAACGAAACGGCAGGAAAAAGCCCCCACCGTTTTTCTTTCGGCAAAGTTGAAAGGTCAGCACCATCGCGCCGGAAGGACGCCTGAACAAAATATTGGTTAGCATAGTCGTAAGTTACACGTCCGAACTGCGAAAGCCACGAGATTCGGGTTTCTTCACCGCCACTTACATTTTTGACTGCAGTGGTGGAAGCAAATGCAGGATAGGCAAAAAGCGGGTCGTCAATAACGCCCAAATCATCTTCGCTATTTCCCTGAATGGTGCCAGTTACGCCGTAACTGTAATTCTGACGCATGGACATTCCAAGCATCAGGTTCAAATGATTTTCGCCGAAATTTTTTGTGTAATTGGCAAAATTTTCCCACTGATAACTTACAGGCGTCGTTGCCGACACTATAAGTTGGTTATATAATTGATTGATTGAAGCGTTGGCATAAAAATGCTGATTGAAAGTGTAGCCCTTTGTAGCGCCAGCCCAGTAACTGAAACGCGAAGTTACAACTAATTCTTTCCAGGGTTTGACATTGGCAAAAATCGTTCCGTTCAGATTAAAGCCCTTTGAAATGGAATTTTTCGATTTATCGCGCATCACAAAGGGATTGTACTGGTCACTGATTTGATAAGGCGATATTGAGTAATAATCACCATTGTCGTTTTGATAAAGTTTATGTCCATTAGCCAAAGCCCTTTGCATAAAGTCTGGCAACGCATCAGCAGGATAAGTAACGGGTGTCAATGGGTCGAGTTGTAGAGAAGCCATCAGTAATGAGCCATATTCAGAACCTTCGGAAACCGAGCGACGTGTGTAATATTCCAACTGATTGTTGGTGCCAATTTCCAGCCAGGGCTTCACGTTGTAACTTGCATTGATAACGGCAGTTGCGCGGTTGTAGGTGTCGTTCTCCCCTACCACATAGCCATCGTTACTCAAATACGAAAGTCCAATATAATAATTGCCCATCGTGCTACCGCCTGAAAACGATAGATTATGACGAGCCATCATTGAATTTTCAAAAGTTTCTTTTGCCCAGTCTGTGTTTTGTTTAAAATCCCAATATTGCAAGATCTGACTCATTTGCAGATAGTTTGCGCTGGTCATCCAATCAATATACTGTTCAGAGTTCATTACTTTAGGTACGCGGGCAATACTTTGTACAGAAGCTTGAAAATCGTAGGAAATTTTTCCTGTGCCGATTTTGCCTTTTTTTGTGGTAACAAGCACTACGCCATTGCCTGCTGAAATGCCGTATATAGCTGCCGAGGCAGCATCTTTCAAAACTTCCATACTTTCAATATCATTGGGATCAATGCCGCCTATGCCATTGTCGGCAATACGCCCATCAACTACGTAAAGCGGTGTACCGCCTGTTGTCGAGCCGATGCCGCGAATATTTACAGTAGGCGACGAGCCGGGTGCGGCAGAACCCTGTACGATGTTTACGCCGGCAATTTTCCCCTGCAATGCCTGCTGTACATTGCTGATGGTGCGATTTTGCATATCTTTTGTATTTACAGAAGAAATTGCACCGGTAACCGACGATTTCTTCTGAACACCGTAGCCTACAACAACCACTTCTTCAAGTGATTTTGTGTCTTCGGCAAGCTTAACGTTCAGAATACCGTTAATGGCTCGTTTTTCCTGGGTGGTGTAACCAATGTACGAAAATGCAAGCGTTGCGCCCGTATTCACGGTTAATACGTAATTGCCTTTCAAATCGGTAATGGTACCGTTGCTGGTACCTTTTTCCAATACACTTACTCCTACCATCGGCTCGTTAGCCTCGTCTATGACCGTTCCCGAAACTTTTATCCCATTTTGCGCAGATAAAAGAAAAACGTTCATCAAAAGAAAGAAAACAAAGCATGATTCCTTTCCCGTCAGTTTGCATTTTTTTGTGTTTATCATTTTATTAAAATTTAATGTGATTATTCAACGGCAATATTAGGAGGTTTTTTATTAAAAATACTTATTGGTTTGTTCAAAGATTTACTGCTACGTTCAAAATGATTTATCTATTTGTTCAAAAATTTCCGCAATTGTTCAAAAAAATAGTTTACAGACAATTTCATTCCTATATAAAAACAATTTTTTTATTATTTTTGAAGAAAAATAACACCATGAATCTTATACGATTGTTTTTACCGCTGACAATATTATCATTGTTTTCCTGTACTACGAAAGAGCCTGAAGAAACGGCGAAAAACAAATCACTTGTTGTTTCGTCCGATATTTCGAACCAGCAAATTACGTCCTTTGCCGAAGACGCTTCCGGGCATATTTGGATTGGAACGGCGCGGGGAGCGAACAAACACACTGTGTATGAATTTCACCAATATTTCAATACCGGCGATTCGTTGAGCCTGTGCGACAACCAGATAAGACAAATCTATTGCGACTCGCAAAATCGTCTTTGGTTTGCCACTGCCAACGGAATCTGCCTTTATACCGACCGTGATTGCTTCCAGCGGATACCCAATGATGCTTTTAGCCAAAATGTAATGCAGATACTGGAAGACAAAGACGGGCGTATTTTCCTGAACATGGTTGACCAGCTTTGCCTGTATAAGCCTGAAGAAAATAAGTTTGTGGTTGCCATTCCCGATTTCAATACTGATAAAACATGGGGAACTCATTGTTATATTGACGAATCGGGCAACTTATGGGCAGTTTCGCCGCATAAAATCCGTTGCCTGAACACCAAAACGCTTAAAACAGAACAAACGCTCGAAATGGAACATTTTGTCTATTACGCTTTTATGCGCGACAACGGAGAACTGTGGCTGGCTTCGCTTAACCGGCTTTCCGTTCTCGATACTAAAACAGGACATTTTATCCCTTTGCCGGAAGCAGTTGCCAATCATCCTGAGCTGTCGAAAACCAACGTCAACCACATTCATAGTTATTCCAACTCGGCGTTATTATTCAACACCGAAAAAGGCTTGTTCCTCTACGCCTTTTTGGAGGGAAGGGTTATTCACCAATCGGAAGACGGCTTTCCTTTTCAAGCGCCCAAGTTTCGAATTACGACCATGTTCACTGATTCTCGGAAAAATTTGTGGATTGGTTCCAAAGACCAAGGATTTACGGTGAAATACAGCTACCGCGAACGCTTTAACAACAACAGTTTTCTTACCTCTCATTTTGGGAAACAATCGGTATTGTCCGTTACCGCCGACAGGCAGGACAATTTGTGGATTACCACTTCGCTACCGGGCGTGTTTGTTTATAGTGCCACAAAAAAAAATATACAAAACGTTGATAGCAAACAATTCTTTCCCGAAAAGAACTATTTCAAAAACCGTGTGCTGCGGACTTTTGTGGATAACGAAAACCGCATTTGGCTCATGACCGAAATGGGGAAACTGATTTGTTGCCGTTACGACGGGAAAGACCTGAAAGCAGAACATGATTTTTGGTTTTCAAACGGAGTTGCCTGCATGGCGCAGGATAAAAATGGAACTGTTTATGCGGCGGGTTACAACAATTATCTTTACGTATTGCGCAAGGGTCACAAGGAATTTCAAAGTTTTCCGCTGTATCAGCAGGGTTTTGTGTTTACGCAATGTATGCTGACCCTTTCCACAGGCGAACTGCTCATTGCTTCTTTTGGGCAAAATATCCGTATTATACGTCCCGACGATATGAGTTTCCGCGAAATCGAAATCAATAGCCACCTCCGGCAATCGAAGTTTATCCCAACGGCGGTTTATGAGGATTCGAGAAGTAACATTTGGATAGGGACTTACGCCAACGGTTTGTTCCGCTATTCCGCTCAAAACGGACAGTTGGAAAACCTGACGGAAACAGCTTGCAACGATATTACTGATATTCGCGAAGATGTACAGGGAAGTATTTGGGTTAGTACTTTATTCGGGTTGAGTAAATACGATCCGAAAAGCAGGAAATTTGTTCATTATTACAAATATGACGGCATCGGGGGTAATCAGTTCAACGAGCGGAGTTCGTGTCGCATGGCGGATGGAACGCTGATTTTTGGCGGTACGCACGGTTTGACCTTTTTCAATCCAGCGGAAGCAAATCCCAAGCGGGATATTCCGCTTCTGTTCGAAGATTTGAAAATACACAACCAAACAGTCGCCCCTTATCAAAGCAAGTGTATCGACAAACATCTTTCATACAATCCCGCTATCCGGCTGAAACACGATCAAAACAGTTTTAGTATTTCCTTTGCTGCACTCGACTATTGCGAGTACGAGCGAGTGAACTATTATTACATGCTCGAAGGATTCGATAAAATGTGGATTGATGCGGCAGGCAACCGCGAAGCCTATTATTCCAACCTACCTGCCGGAAGGTATACCTTTAAAGTGAAAATAACCGACAAGGAAAATACACTGGTCGAAGCCGAAAACGCTATTCCCGTCCGCATTTTTCCTTCGCCCGCGCAAAGTTGGTGGGCTTACTGCATTTACTTTGTATTGTGTACCGGAGCTGCGTTTTTTGTCGTCCGCCTGTTGCGAAAAATGAAAATAGAGAAAGAAAGCGCCCTGCAAGCCAAACGAGAGAAAGAACAGGAAGAAATTATCAATAAAATGAACATGAGTTTTTTTTCCAATATCTCGCACGAGTTCCGTACACCACTAACCATGATTTCCGGTCCGGTCATGCAACTTTGCCACGACAACGCCATTACGGGCGAAAACAAAAAACTGCTTCACATTGTGCAGCGAAGCGTCAACCGGATGTTAAAGTTAGTCAATCAATTGATGGATTTCAACAAATTGGAAAACGATGCGCTCCGATTGAAAGTAAAACCGAGCGATATTGTTGCGGAATTGACCCGACTGATAGATATTTTCCGGTTGAATGCCAACACTAAGCATATCAGCTTGATTACACACGGATTGGAAGATTCGTTCACAATATGCCTCGATGTTGATAAATTGGAAAAAATAATCGGCAACTTATTGTCCAACGCCTTAAAATTTACTCCATCAGGTGGAAAAATCACCCTGTCATTCGACGTAAATCAAAATTATGTAAAAGTGACCGTCACGGACACAGGCAAAGGTATTCCCGAAGACAAATTAGAAAAAATATTCGAACGCTACTATCAAATTATCGACCGCGATAAGGATACTTACAATTGGGGAACTGGCATCGGACTTTACTACGCCCGCCGCCTTGCCGAACTGCATCACGGAAGCCTGAAAGCCGCCAACGGCGAGGATGGCGGCGCTGTGTTTACTCTGTTACTGCCAGTCGACGAAAATACTTATAATCAGGAAGAACAAGAATTTGAAAGTGAGACACAAAGCGAAATATTCCCTTTGCAGAACGAAGACCAACCGGAAGAAATACAGTATAAAAATGCAGAAAAGGAACAATATAAAATATTGGCGGTGGACGACGACAGCGAGATAGCATATTATCTAAAAACATTGTTGTCGCCGCATTATAACGTAGTTGTAGCTTTCGATGCAGGCAACGCCCTGAAACTTGTCGAAGACGAATCGCCCGACCTGATTCTTAGCGATGTGGTTATGCCGGATGTCAGTGGATACGAACTGTGCCGGATGATAAAGGATGACATACATTTGTGCCATATTCCGGTAGTGCTTGTTACGGCAAAAACTACAGTTGAAAACCAAGTGGAAGGATTGAACACGGGTGCAGACGCTTACGTTACGAAACCTTTTGACCCTATTTATTTATTAGCGTTGATTAAATCGCAGTTAAAAAACAGGGAAAACGTCCGGAAACTGTTGGGACAGGAAACAAAAACAGATAAACTGGGGAAAAATATTCTTTCGCCCTACGACAAAGTTTTTATGACGGAACTCTACCGCCTTATGGAAACCGAACTGTCCAACCCTGAACTGAATATCGCGCGGATAACGGAAGTAATGAGTATTTCGCGCACGAAACTGTACTATAAGATCAAAGGACTGACGGGCAATAACCCGAATGTGTTTTTCAAAACCTATAAACTCAACCGTGCTGCTGAATTATTACTCGAAGGAAAGCATAATGTCTCTGAAATATCGGACATAACGGGATTCAGTGCCTTGTCGCATTTTTCGGCAAGTTTCAAAAAACAGTTCAGTGTAAGTCCGAGCGAGTATGTACGCACACCGCATAATTGAAAAAATGATAATTGTGGACAAAAATATTTTCCTTGCGTCATAATTATTTAAAAGAGTTGACTGAAACAGTGAAAAACATGAGGGAACGTAAAATAATTTTTGCGTTTTTTCCTCTTTATAATATATTTTTCTGGCAAGAAATTCTACAAACTGATAAAAGATATTACTTTTGTATAATAAACAAGTTGTTTAAAATAATAGAAAAAACAAAGTATATCAAATCAATCTACTTGATTCCAAAGTATTACCTGTTGCAAGTTTCCCTCGTTTAAAATTTTATCTTTGAGTACATTGTGCCGATATTTTTCTTATTTTTGTAAACACTTTATTAAATAACAATTACTATAAAATATAATTATGGCAGAAAAACCGGCAGACGATTTGAAAAAACCGTCCTCAGACAAATTGAAAGCATTGCAGCTGGCAATGGACAAAATAGAAAAAGACCACGGGAAAGGCACCATTATGCGTATGGGCGATAATAAAATTGAAGATGTGGCTGTCATTTCTTCAGGATCTTTAGGATTGGATATTGCTTTAGGCGTTGGCGGTTATCCGCGCGGTCGGGTGATTGAAATTTACGGTCCCGAATCGTCCGGTAAAACAACACTGGCTATACATGCCATTGCCGAAGCACAAAAAGCGGGCGGCATTGCAGCCATTATCGATGCCGAACATGCTTTCGATCGTGCTTACGCCGAAAAACTGGGTGTAAATACCGATGAATTATTGATTTCGCAACCCGACAACGGCGAACAGGCGCTTGAAGTAGCCGACCAATTGATTCGTTCCTCGGCTGTGGATATTGTGGTTATTGATTCCGTGGCTGCGTTGACGCCCAAAGCCGAATTGGAAGGAGATATGGGTGATTCGAAAATGGGATTGCAAGCCCGTTTGATGTCGCAAGCCTTACGGAAACTCACCGCCAATATCAGTAAAACCAATACTACCTGTATTTTTATTAACCAGTTACGTGAGAAAATCGGGGTCATGTTTGGCAATCCCGAAACTACCACAGGTGGGAATGCGTTGAAATTTTATGCTTCCGTCCGGTTGGATATTCGCAAGATCGGCCAGTTGAAAGACGGCGAAGAAGCCATAGGTAACCAGACACGTGTGAAAGTGGTGAAAAACAAAGTAGCGCCTCCTTTTCGGAAAGCCGAGTTCGACATTATGTTTGGCGAGGGAATCTCTAAGACCGGAGAAATCCTGGATTTGGGGGTTGAATACGGAATTATCAAAAAGAGCGGATCATGGTTCAGTTATGGCGATACCAAACTGGCTCAGGGTCGGGATGCTTCCAAAGGAGTGATTAAAGATAATCCTGAATTGGCCGCAGAACTCGAAACTAAAATTGTAGAAGCAATTAAGGCAAAATAAAATTTTAATATATAA
This sequence comes from Bacteroidales bacterium, assembly GCA_021371875.1. GTDB lineage: Bacteria > Bacteroidota > Bacteroidia > Bacteroidales > Paludibacteraceae > Paludibacter. Next base: position 828 of record JAJFVH010000184.1, on the reverse strand, counting down.
AATATTCTTTCGTTTAATAGCGGGCGATTGAAAAGGAAATCAGATGAATATTGCTGCTTTGTTATCGGGTGGTGTTGATAGTTCGGTGGTTGTACATTTGCTGAATGAAGCAGGTTACAAGCCTGCTTTGTTCTATATCAAAATTGGTATGGACGATGATGAATTGCTTCATTGCAGCTCCGAAGAGGATATAGAAATGGCTTCGCTTATTGCCCACAAATACGGTTGTAAGCTCGAAGTGGTTGATTTACATCAGGATTATTGGGACAATGTGGTGGATTACACGATTAAAAAAGTGAAACTCGGCCTCACACCCAATCCCGATGTGATGTGTAATAAACTTATCAAATTCGGTGTGTTTGAGCAAAGGGTAGGGAAGAACTTTGACAAAACGGCAACCGGACATTATGCCACCACTACCGAAATAAATGGTAAAACTTACCTAACTACCGCTAAAGACCCGGTGAAAGATCAGACTGATTTTCTGGCACAAATCAATTACTTGCAAGTCTCGAAACTAATGTTTCCTATCGGCCATTTGATGAAAAGCCAGGTGCGGGAAATTGCCAGAAAAGCAAACCTGCCAAGCTCGAAACGCCCCGATAGTCAGGGAATCTGTTTTCTGGGTAAGGTGAATTACAACGATTTTATCCGTCGTTATCTGGGCGAAAAAGAAGGCCCGATTGTGGAATTCGAAACCGGAAAAATTCTTGGTAAACATAAAGGTTACTGGTTTCATACGGTGGGGCAACGCAAAGGGCTCGGGCTTTCGGGCGGACCCTGGTATGTGATTAAAAAAGATGTAGATGCCAACATCGTTTGGGCTTC
>JAJFVH010000149.1 GCA_021371875.1 Bacteroidales bacterium | reverse complement strand
AGGGAATTTGCCACGGTATTGCTTAAAGTTTTCGTCTTTAAGCACCTTCTCCATGAACAAACCAAAAATAGGCAAAGCGGTGCGGCTTCCTTCGCCTAACTGCCCGGTACGGAAGTGAATGCTACGGTGTTCGCCGCCCACCCAGGCGCCACCGATCAGGTTTTTGGTAACGCCCACAAACCATGCATCCGAATGATTGGATGACGTTCCGGTTTTTCCTCCGAAATCGGTATCGTAATTAAATAAATTCCATTCCCACAAAGCCTGGGTTGTTCCGCCGGGTTCAGTCATTCCTCCTTTGAGCATCTCGGTCATCAGCCAGGCCGTTTCGTAAGGAATGACGCGTTTTTGTTCAGTTGGCGCCCTGAAAATTACTTTGCCGTTTTTGTCTTCTATGCGCGAAACCAAAATCGGATCGTGATACATCCCTTCGTTTACAACTGTTCCGAACGAGTTCACCAATTCGAGAAGAGAAACATCCGATGAGCCGATGCAGGTCGATGGTTTGTCTTCGAGTGGAGTCTTAATACCCATCAAATGAGCGTTTTTTATTATTTCAGGGATACCTACTTCCTGAGCCAGCTGAACGGCCACAGAATTAATGGAACGGGCAAAGGCATGTTTCAACGTCATGGTATAACCCAGATAAGTTCCGTTGGCATTGCGCGGAGTCCATGATTTGGGTTGGCCTTTTTCAACATAATCCCAGGTTACCCTTTTGTCGGTTACTTTATCACAAGGTGCATGGCCGTGCAACATGGCCGTGGTGTACACGAAGAGTTTGAAAGTAGATCCGGGTTGGCGTTTCGATTGTGCCACTTTGTCGTATTGCCAGAATTTGAAATCAATGTCGCCCACCCATGCTTTTACATTGCCGGTATTGGGCTCCATTGTAACAAAACCGCTGTGCATAAAGTGATTCATATACCGGATGGAATCCATCACACTGAAAGTTGTGTCTTTTTCGCCAAGTTTATAGTCGAAAACTTTGGTACGATGCGGAATGTTCAGGTATTTGTCGATAGAGTCCTTATTGCCGTTGAATTGCTCGTTCAGACTCGCGTAATACTTGGTCCTTTTGGCAATATCTTCAATGAAATTCGGAATATCCTGATGATTTTCGTCCTGCCATGGGTTTTGTCCGCGCCAGTGATCGAAAAAGCGGCGCTGCACAGTTTGCATTTGTTTATCAACCGCTTCTTCGGCATATTTCTGCAACCGTGAATCGATGGTAACGTAAATCTTCAATCCATCGGAATAAATATCATAACCATTGGCTTTTTCCCAATCTTCGAGATATTTAGCCAGATAAGCGCGGAAATGAAGCGCCTCTCCATCGTATGATTGTTCTATGCTGTAATTCAGTCTAATCGGGATTTCTTTCAGGGAGTCGCATTCATGTTGCGTTATGATTTTATGGGTTACCAGATTTTGCAAAACTACGTTGCGGCGCTCTTTCGAGCGAACTGGATTGACTTTCGGATTGTATGATGTAGTAGCTTTGAGCAGTCCCACAAGGGTGGCTGATTGTTCGTAGTTTAGCTTGGCGGGTGTTGTTTTAAAATAGGTTTTGGCGGCTGTCCGTATGCCGAAAGAGTTACTCCCGAAGTCCACCGTATTGAAATACATGGTCAGAATTTCTTGCTTGGAATAGAACATCTCTATTTTTACCGCCGTGGTCCATTCTTTGGTTTTCATAATCAGTAGTTTTACGCCCGGAATGTACCCGAAAAGTCCTTTCGAATACTGATTGCGTGTTTTGTACATGTTTTTTACCAGCTGCTGCGTAATGGTACTGGCACCACGGGCATTGCCTCGTGCCATGTCTTTAACGGCGGCAAAAACACCCTGAAAGTCGATACCGAAATGATCGTAAAATCGTTCATCTTCGGTAGCTATCAATGTTTCGATAATTTTAGGTGAAATTTCGCTGAATTCAACAGGCATACGGTTTTCGGTAAAATACTTACCGATAACCTTTTCGTCCGCACTGATAATTTCGGAAGCTAAACTTTGATCGGGATGACTGATGCTGTGCAAGGTGGGTGAGTTGCCGAAAAGCCATAAAAAGTTGATGTCGACTAAAAACAGGAAAAGCAGGAACATCCATAAAAAAGTAAAAGCAATGTTCCCGAGTTTGCGATACCAGACAAGCCCGCGAAACCTTGCCATCCTGGCTTTACGCCACACGATGAGCCGATTCCACCAACGTTTAATAAAGTCCCACCACAAGGGCAGATGCGTCAGGATATACTCCCAAATAACAGAAAATTGTTTTTTGATTTTTTTCCACATAAATCTCTTGGAATTATGGCGCAAAGTTACTTCAAAAGATGCAATTTTATTGCTGTTTCGGCACTAATCAATGAATCTTTTTTGCTGATCGGGTTGAGGAATCATGCAAGTATCTCGTTTTCCGAACAATTTATAGCGCCATTTTGAAATCAATCCATACAAATAATTGCGTATTGATATGGGAATCAATCTGAAAACGGAAAATGCTATCCAAAAACCTCCCAAGTCTTTTAAAATTTCCAGGGCTGCCTCCGATTCGGTAAAATACTTGTCGTTTTTTAAATAAATTACTGTTGTCGGTTCCTCAAGCGGCATTCCGAGTATTTTGAGTACATTTTGACCTTTTCCCGACTGTAATGCAGCAAATTTAAACCGATTACGCTTGTCCCTCTTAAGTAAAAACTTTACCCAACCGGAACAAAGGTTACAATATCCATCAAAATAAACAATTCGGGTTTGGGTCATTTTTATGCTTTTAGTTTTCAGAGTTATAACGAATCAGATGCTT
>JAJFVH010000112.1 GCA_021371875.1 Bacteroidales bacterium | reverse complement strand
ATATTTCGGTGCGCTGCACCTTTGTGCTTTTTCTGCTTGTATTTTCTACCAATATATCGGGACTCTGTCCCTTTGTTGGCAGGTGCAGCGCACCGAAATATATTATTTGAAACTTTAGGAGCTTTTGCGGATAATCATTTTTTCTTTTTATTGGAATTGGAATTCCAACATTCCGAATAAGGAAACTCCATGGGATGATGGAACCAACGGTCACGACCGAAGGGAGTAATTTCGATTCCGTCAAAAAGTCGGAGAAATCAAATAAACTTCTTACGTGCCTGAATCAGAATTCAGGCATCCCAATAACCTTCTCATATGCTGTAATCGGAATTATTACTTTTCAACAACTCCCGATTTTTAAGATTTCCCCGCCTTGAAATGTCGTGTAAAATTCATAATTTTGTACATTATGACAGAAGAAGTCCTTGAAAAACTCAAAACGCTTGCTGAGTCGGCCAAATACGATGTTTCGTGCGCCTCCAGCGGTACTACGCGCAAAAATACGCCGGGTGGTATCGGTAGCACTGCGGGTTGGGGTATCTGTCATAGTTTCACCGAAGATGGCCGTTGCGTGTCGCTGCTCAAAATTATGCTCACCAATTACTGTATTTACGATTGCGCCTATTGTATCAACCGCCGCAGCAATGATTTGCGTCGAGCCACTTTCAGCGTCAGCGAGTTGGTGGAACTTACCATCGAATTTTATCGCCGCAACTATATCGAAGGACTTTTCCTGAGTTCAGGGGTGATCAATAATCCCGATTACACGATGGAGCGCATGGTGCGGGTAATAAAAGAACTGCGTACTATTCATAAATTCAACGGCTACATTCATATCAAAGCCATTCCCGGGGCGAGCGAAGCATTAGTTCACGAGGCAGGACTTTATGCCGACCGTTTAAGCGTGAATATCGAAATACCGACCGAGAAAAACCTGAAAATGCTGGCGCCGGAGAAAGATCATGCCAGTGTTTACAAACCCATGTTGTATATTCAGCAGGGCGTGCTCGAAAGTCACGAGGAGCGACAGAAACATCGCTCGGCTCCGCGTTTTGCACCGGCGGGACAAAGCACACAAATGATTGTGGGCGCTACCGACGAAAACGACAAACAGATTCTCCAGACTTCGGCAACGCTTTATCAGCGTCCGAGCATGAAGCGCGTGTATTACTCGGGTTTTGTTCCTGTGAATGCTTACGACAACCGCCTGCCGGCATTGAAGCAACCGCCTTTGGTACGCGAAAACCGGCTTTATCAGGCAGATTGGTTGATGCGCTTTTACGAATTCAACGTGGACGAAATTGTGGATGACAAACATCCCGATCTCGATTTGGATATCGACCCGAAACTGGCATGGGCATTGCGTCATCCCGAATATTTTCCGGTAGATATAAACAAAGCCGACTACGCGATGATTCTTCGCGTACCGGGTATTGGAGTGAAATCGGCTAAACTGATTGTGGCGTCACGCCATTATGCCCGCCTGAAATCTTCGGACCTAAAGAAAATAGGTATAGTCATGAAAAAAGCGCAGTATTTTATTACTTGCAACGAATTGTCTGTTTCCTCCATTAACGAAACTTCGCCTGAATATGTGCGCCTGAAACTGACCGAAAAGAAATTGCCCAAAGGCAAGATTGAAGATAAACAACAAATGTCGCTGATATTCCCTGATTAACAAGTTTTTTTTTGAATAGCAGCTTTCTTTTTAAAATGATTGTTCTTTTAGTAGTTTATAATTGCCATTTTCTACTTCGGTAAGTTTATACCCTTTTTCCAATTCAAGTACCCAACCGTCTCCAATAACTTTATTATCACTACTGCCGGTGGGTTTCGATAAAGATACTTTTTTCCAACCAGGACTTACCAATGCTCCACTTTCAACAGTAAGTACGCCCCATTTGTCGGTTATCCTAATGTTGGGATACACCGTCCCTTTATCTTCTAACGGCATTATGTTTCTTGGGTCGAACGCGAATTGCATCTGCTCAAATTGGATGTCTAAATGTGGCTGTTCTAAAAACTGAACTTTATAGCCGGCTATGAGTTTTTTGTTTTTTTCTTCTCTCGCCGTTTCTTCTGCAATAATGGTTTTACTTCCATATTTATCGCCTATTTCAATGATTAATCCGTTTAAATTTTTTGGCAGTTGTATTTTGAAAGCATTGATAAAATAATCCACCAAATTTGTTTTTGCTGTAATTTCTTTGTTCCAATCTTTGTTAGAGTCATGAAGCAGAAAGCCATAAATTGGTATGGTTTGGTAGGCAAACGAGCGGACAAATGTTGGATAATTTATAAACATACTCAGGCTTTTTTCAAAGTTTTCAATTGTTTGCTCTTTGTTTCGCCCGCTAATCATTTGCCCGGTATATTCCGCTATACCTTCGTTTAATTCCAACGCATTCTCTGTGGTATCCGAACCTGCAAAAAGGCTATTTCTGTATTTTCTGAAAACCAACGCATTGGTTAAATGCTTTTTCGTTTCTGATTGCGATTGGGATAGGATGGCTTTTTCCAATGCTTCCAATTCTAAACGGAGGTAAATTCTCCCATCTTTTTGGTCGAGGTGATTATTATCCCTGTTTTTCATTACAAAGCCCAATGAGGGTTGAGCCTTGTGAAAAAGTTCGTGAGACAGCAAATTAATTCTTGATTGCTTATCTGTTGGTAAAGGAAGTATAATCATTGCCCAGCTTTTTCCGTTCCAATCTATTGCCGTATTTGCAAAATTTATTTCGTTAGGCAATATGCCTTTGTAAAAATTTCCTTTTTTTACGAGGAGTCCGGAGTCATCAGATTCGTTGGCATAAATCTCCCGTGTTTGAGGATTCACCAGAAGCATTGCTCCATACAGGTCTTTATCCAAAGTCCGTAATTCTTTTGTGTTATGTTCTTTACCTCGTTGAAGTAGGAGGGGATACTGTCTTCCGAAATCTGAAGTTGTTGTCCTGCCAGTGTTTGTGCGAATAGAAAGAGTAATACTCCGATTGATGTTTTTTTCATTTTTTTCATTTTTAAATTGAGCATACATTATTGTCCTCCGCCGCCACTCGACTGATTACCACCGCTTTTCACATCATCGTTTTCGATGCTGCGTTGCACTTTTTTGATTTGTTCTTTCATTTCGCCGAAACGGTAACTTAATGAAAGTCCGAAACTGAAAGCCGGACGGGTTGAAATATTATCGCTCCGGTAGGTTGAAGTTTCGGTATAACTTGTAAAGTCTCGCGATTTCTCGAGAAAATCACGTGCATACACCGATACGTTCAGCTTCTTTTCAAGAAAATCACGCGACAACGACATGCTGTAATAATAATAGGCATTCTGTTTCCCCTGTAACGAAATGCCCGGCGAGTAATAACCTCCATTGGTGTTCCATTTTATCTCCCATGGCATCATAAATTGCGTGCCGCACGACAAAGTATACCGCATACCTTTGTTACCCAATCCGCTGTCATCATTGGTCGACATATAGGTATAGGTTGCACTTCCGTTGCCGTAAATACGTACTTTCGGAGTCGGTTGCCAGTTGGCGTACATCGAAAGTCCTGTATTGCTGCTTAGTCCGATATTCTGATAAGTTGAATACACTACGCTGTCGTTAAGTAATGTACTTACCCTTTCGATTGAATTATTTGTAAATGAAGTGTACAATCCCGCATTAAAATTCAGTTTCTGCGTAAAATTGCTGTAGTTTAACGAGAACGAATTATCGACTTCAGCAGCCAGGTCGGGATTTCCCTGCGAAATGGATTGCGGATTTGAGTCATCGTAAAACGGATTCAGGTACCAGATACTCGGGCGGCTAATACGTTGGTTATAACTTAGCCGTAAATTGGAAGTAGGGCTAAACCGGTAAGTCATGCTTATCGAAGGAACCAGATTGGTGAAAGTTGGGGTAAAGTTTGTGTCGGCCAGTTCCACCATCGATCTTGTTTGTTCCAGTCGCAATCCTGCGCGCATACTCATTTTGTCGAGTTTGAGCGTATAACTTCCGTAAGCGCCCAGAATGTTCTGTGTTTGGTTCAAATCGTTTTCGGGACGGCCCTGCATGGTTTCCCAGAGATTGGTCAGCGTATTATATTGCGTATAAGCATTATCACTCTTGTTTAGTCTCAAAATATATTTCAATCCGAGTTCCATTACATGTTTTTTATTGAAAGGTTCGGTGTAATCCACCTGAAAGGTATGTTCGTCACCATTTGCATTACTGGTGATGCGCTGCAATGAGCTTGAGTAATTCCTGATACCCGTAATGTCCGATAAATAATCCGAATTATCGGGCGTATGACTCAACTGATACGAAACGGTGAAAAGCTGATCGGGTTTTTTAAACGTGCGCTGGTAGTCGAGTGTCAGGTTCATTCCTCCCCAATCGCCCTTGTTATCCATTTTTTGGCTGTACGAAAGCAAAGTGTCCATTTGAGCATTGAGCATATACGAATAGCCATCGGATGTTGAAGAAAAACCACCTGTATATCCGCCGAAAGTAAGACTGACAAGATTCAGCGAATCGAACTCGTAGCTGGCTTCGAGGTTTCCATGACCGAACTTGTAAGATGAGCCACCGTTGTTGCTTTGTATAATATATTTAGCCGTTTCCGAACTGAAATTTTCCCTTTTGTTGTACGAGCTGTTATCAGGACTTTCATAATTTCCGTAGTTCAGATTGGTGGTTATCCCGAATTTTCCCATTTTGGTTGAAAAATACAAACCGCCGTTAAATCCTCCATGCGAATCTGCTCCCGCCCTGACGGTTCCCGTATATCCTCCCAACGAACGTTCGGTAACAATATTAATGATACCGCCCAGCCCTTCGGCATCGTATTTGGCTCCGGGTTCGGTGATGACTTCTATATTTTTAACACTCGAAGCAGGGATGCTTTTCAGTACCTGCGAAGGATTGTTCGATACCATATTCGAAGGCTTTCCATTCATGTAAATCTTGAAGTTCGACGAACCTTTCACCTGTATCTTGTCCTCACCATCGACGGTTACCATGGGTACTTTTTTCAACATTTCCAACACATTGTTGCTTTGTGCTTCAGGGTCGGATTTGGTGTCGTAAATAATTTTATCCAAATCCACTTTGACGAGCGGTTTGTTGGCCGAAACGGTTACTTCCGAAAGTTGTGCCTGCGAAGCCGACATAGAAATTTTACCCAAATCAATGACCTTTTCTCCCGAGCTGACGTTGACTGTTTCAGCTTTTTTATTCATTCCCACCGACTCGAACGAAATGATATAATCACCCGATTTGTTTATGTTCATCTCAAACTCGCCCTTCAAACCTGCAGCAAGCCTTTTAATGTATGTTTCGGGTTTATCTTTGGCCGAAAGCGAAACGGTTACGTAAGGAATGGTTTCTTTCGAAACCGAATCGACGAGGATTCCTTTGACGGTAAAACTTAATTCAGGAGAAGTTTGGGAAAAAAGAGTTTGACTTGTTAAAAACAGGAAAAACAAACAGAGAAAAAAAGGGATACGTTTCATACTATTTTTAATTAAAGTTGTTAATTGATGACGAAATTAATTTGTTAATTTTACATTGGTGTAAAAATAAATAATTTTTAATGATAATTCTGATTTTGTAACGCAGCAGGTTGGTTGTAAGCAGGATAAAAACAAAAAACGCCGAAAACCTGTTGGTTTCGACGTTTGAAGCGGAAGCTACGAGATTCGAACTCGTGGTACGGTTGCCCGTACGTCAGTTTAGCAAACTGGTGGTTTCAGCCACTCACCCAAACTTCCCAAACTTCGCTTTTGCGGGTGCAAATATAGGAAAGAGTTTTCGATTTTCAAAACCGAATTAGAATTCCGTTTGTGTGAAGCCGAAAAATTGTGTATAAATCGCTTTGACAATCTGAATTTTAAGTTGGTAAAAGTTTTCGCAAATAAATTATTTTTTCAAAAATAAAAATATCGACGCAAATGTGTAAATTTGCAGCCACAATAATTCATAACTATTTGATACAAGTATGTCAGCTAAAAGCTCAAAACCTTCTTTACTCGAAAAGCCGTTTTCATGGCTCATTATGGTAGCCTTGACAGTGTTTATCTACTTCGCTTACATTTTGTTTGCACCCAATATTTTCCCAAAGCCGGACAAAAAAGCTTATCTCTGTATCCCCGACAGCAGCGAATTTGAGGATGTGGTAACTTTACTGCAAAAGGAGTCGAAAGTTTGGAATACAGCTTCGTTTAAACAAGTTTCGGCATTGCTGCGCTACACAAAAATCCGTCCCGGACGTTATGAATTAAAATCCGGCATGAATAATTTTCAATTGGCCCGTATCCTGCGTAGCGGGCGACAGACGCCTGTCAAGCTCACATTCAATAATATCCGAACCAAAGAGCAATTAGCCGGTCGGCTCTCGTCGCAATTAATGGCCGATTCAGTGAGCATTTTGAATTTGATGAACGATACCGCTTTTCTGGCAACTTACCAGCTGAATCCGAATACTTCTATCGCTCTTTTCATTCCAGATACCTACGAAGTATTCTGGGATATGGATGCAAAAGAATTGTTTGAGCGTATGAAAAAGGAATATAATAAATTTTGGACAGATGATCGAAAAGCCAAAGCGCTTGCCATTCCGTTAACGCCTGTCGAAGTAAGTACCTTAGCCTCGATTGTAGAAGAAGAAACCAACGGAAAAGCCGAAAGGCCTATGGTGGCAGGATTGTATATCAACCGTTTGAAAAAGGATATGCCGCTTCAGGCCGATCCCACACTTAAATTTGCCGTTGGCGATTTCAGCTTAAAAAGAATTTTACTGGAACATGTTTTAAAGATTTCGCCCTATAATACTTACCGAAACCACGGTTTACCTCCGGGTCCCATCCGCGTGGCTTCGCCCAATGGAATTGATGCAGTGCTTAATTACGAGCATCACGGTTACTTGTATATGTGCGCTAAAGAAACACTGAATGGCGAGCATAACTTTGCCGCGACTTATGCCGAACATCAGGCGAATGCCGCAAAATACCAGAAAGCACTGGACGACAGAAAAATTTTTAAATAAGAAAATCGTAGTGAGGTGGAGAACTGAATTTACAGCGTTTTCAAATATCAATATTGATCTGATATTTTTAAGCCTGAAATGCCATTTCTATTCATTCAGGTATTAGGTGTAGAAAAAAATCACAAATAAAAAACAAAGAGGCTTCCTATTTTATTTTATGGGAAGCCTATTCATTTTCAGCGATATATAGTCATAGTAGAACCCGCAGAGTTCTATGTTTCTGTTCCGGTCAATTGCAATTAAAATATCTGTCGAAGTAGAAATAATTATTTTTTCAATTTCAGCAGTTTTTCAATTTTGCTTTTCATGCTGGTATTTTCCATAAAGCCCATGAAACTGTCGGCTCCGGGGCCGAAAGCATAAACAGGAACGGGAATACCCGTATGTCCCTTTGTGGTAAAAATGGCTTCGAAAGTTCCTTCTTCGATATTTCCTGTGGGGAAGGTTAGTCCTCCCGTTTCGTGATCGGCGGTAACCACTACCAGGGTATTTCCCTGTTTTTGGGCATAATCGAGCACGCGTCCTAAAGTTTCGTCAAAATCGAGCACTTCGCGTGTAGCTTGTTCGGCATTGTTATCATGACAAGCCCAGTCAATTTGAGAACCTTCTATCATTAAAAAGAAGCCTTTTTTATTGTTATCCAGGATATCGATTGCTGCCATAGTAGCATCGGGCAACATTTTTCCCCGTTCGGGCATGGCAGGATTCTGGTCATCGTAAAGCAAACCTGCAAGTTTTCCTGATTTTGTTGTCTTTACATCATCCAGTGTATAAACGACCTGATAATTTTTGGCTTTAAGTTCATTTGTTAGGTTTCTGTCATCCGTTCTTTCTTCGAAATACTTACGACCGCCTCCAATAAAAACATCGATATCGGTTTTCAGATAATCGGCTGCAATTTCTTCGTACATATTCCGGTTTACCTGATGGGCAATATATGAAGCAGGTGTAGCATGAGTCACTGCGCATGCAACAACGATTCCTGTCGACAGGTTGTTTTTTTCAGCCAGTTCAAGTATGGATTCCACAGCCACCGAATCGGGATTCATACCAATCATACCATTTTTGGTTTTTACACCACATGCCAGCGCAGTTCCTCCAGCTCCCGAATCGGTGGTAAAATGGCTTGCCGAATAAGTTTTGGAGAATCCTATGTGCTTGCAACGTTCGAGCTGAAGTTTGTTTCCATTGGGAACCATGCCTGCATATATTTGAGCTAATCCCATGCCATCGCCGATTAAGAAAATAACGTTTTTGGGTTTGCTTTGGGCATCGATGTTTGAAAAGCAAAGAAAGATAATAAGAAGTAATGAAAAAATCTTCTTCATGATGGGGAAATTATTAAATTTATTACAATGCATTCGAAATGCCTTTTAATTCCTGGCGGATGTTTTTTAAACGTTCAACAAGCTCTTGTTGTTTTTCTACAAGGTCCATTTTTTGGCTCATTTTACGTTTAGCGCCCTCCAAAGTTAGTTTTTGTTCTTCAACCAAAAAAATAATTTGTTTAATTGTAACAATATCTTCATTTGTATAAAACCGTGTTCCCTTCTCATTTCGTCTGGGTTTCAGTTGTTTGAATTCTTTTTCCCAGAATCGCAGATTCGATTGGTTCACATTGAACATCGAAGCCACTTCAGATATTGAATAATACAACTTTTCCATATTTGAGCGAATTAATCTGATTATTTTTTAATTTATTATTTCGGGAAAAATATGCCATACATGATGCCATCATTTATTTACAAATAATCCGGCAAATTATAAAACAAACAGGTGACTGTTGTTGTTTTGGAACTCAATGAAAAAATAAATAACCCAGCAAAATAGCAGCCGTTATTCCCGCGAAGTCGGCTATCAATCCGCAAGTGAGGGCATAACGGGTGTTTTTTATCCCGACTGAACCGAAATAAACGGCAAGAATATAAAATGTTGTGTCGGTTGACCCTTGTATTATACACGAAAGCCGGCCAACAAACGAATCGGCGCCGTTCAGCGTCATGGCATCAACCATCATGCCGCGCGCACCGCTTCCGCTCAAAGGTTTCATTAAAGCTGTGGGTAAAGCTCCGACAAAATCGGTGTTCAGTCCGATTAAGGCTACAAACCATGTAATACCATCGGTAAGCATGGTCATGGCGCCTGAAGCGCGAAAAATTCCAATAGCAACTAAAATGGCTATTAAATAAGGAATAATGCCCACTGCCACCTGAAAACCTTCCTTCGCTCCTTCGATAAACGATTCGTAAACATTTACTTTTTTAATAACCGCCATTAATATAAATGAAATAATAATCCCGAATAATAAGAAGTTGGCTGTAAGCGATGAGTATTGTGCAATCTGGTCTTTGGACAGTTGGCTGAGTAAATAGATAACTCCGGCAATGAAAACCACAAGCCCTGAAATTGTCCCCAGAATTGTTTTATCCCAAAGATTGATTTTCTGATATATGGCAACGGTAATCAAACCTGTCAATGCAGCAATAAAAGTAGCTATCAGGATAGGCAGAAAAACATCGGCAGGGTTTGCAGCTCCTAATTGTGCCCTGTAAACCATTATGCTAATGGGAATTAAACAGAGGCCAGCTGTGTTTAAAACCAGGAACATAATCATGGGATTCGACGCCGTTTCTTTATCGGGGTTGATTTCCTGTAATTCTTTCATAGCTTTGAGTCCCATGGGGGTTGCTGCATTGTCAAGTCCGAGCATATTGGCCGAAACATTCATAAAAATACTTCCAAGCGAAGGGTGATCTTTAGGAATATCGGGCAAAATTTTAGTAAAAAAAGGAGCTACAATGCGGGCAAATATCTGAATTACACCGCCTTTTTCTCCTATTTTCATAATTCCTAACCACATGGAAAGCACTCCTGTTAATCCGAGTGAAATTTCGAATCCGGTTTTAGCCGAGCCAAAAGCAGCTTGAATTATATCCGTAAATATTTGGGTATTTCCGTTGAATATCAGTTGAAAGCAAGCAATAACAAATGCTACCAGTATAAATCCGATCCAAATATAGTTTAGAATCATTCGCCGAGCTTTTTAAAATTTAGTTCTTTCTTTAAATTGCAAAAATACATTATTTTTTTTACAAATACATTTTTATTTATACGGAATAATTCAATTTTAAATTATAGTTAAAATCCGTAAGTCGTTGGTGATTAATTATAATCGGTTTAATTGCATCAATAATAATTGTTGAAGGATAAAAAATAGTCCTGAAAAGCTATTGCTGTTTTTCAGGACTATACGTCAAAATTAGAAGTGTTTATTCTTTTTCTAATTGTAAAGTTTTGGTTGGTAAGTCACAAACTTCGGTCGGACCATAGTATTGTATTGGTCCGGGATACACGTAACTTGCTTTTTCGTCTGCCCAGTCTTCGCGGTGGGCTGCAAAATATTTAAACGGAGCGCCATCTAAACGTACCAGCGCTTTTTGAATAACGGGTTTCATTTTACCGTGACGTTTTTCCATGTTCATCATCATGGTGATAGGCACGCCGCCTGCAATCCATTCGGTAGCGGGTGCTGTAAGGTTACGAACCGATGACATATAACCGGTTTTCCCTTCCGAAATTAATAAAGAAGCTGTGTAGCCTAATGAATAAGTGTAATCTGCATCGAAATTTGAAGGGATGGCACAACGTCCTTCGTAGCCGAAGAAGTGATTGATAGCCGAGAATTTGCCTTTGTATTTTCCTTCGGCTTTCAGTTGTGCAAGTCGTTTTGCGACCATTTCGATCAACAATTTTTCTGTTTCAATCAACGAAACCTGTACATTACCATGAGGGTCGCGATCCAAAGTCAACTGACGTGCAATGCCTTTGGGCAGATCACGGTAAACCTGGCTGCTTTCCGGACTCAATAATCCTTTTACGTATTGACGTTTTTCATCATCGGTTTCCAGCGCGTTGAAATCTTCGTTATGAGCCAGTAAATCGTTCAGTTCCGCAATCAGTGTCTTCATAGCCGGAATAAATTCAATCAATCCTTCAGGAATTAAAATTGTTCCGAAGTTCAACCCGTGACTTGCCCGATGAACAATCACGTTTACTATATCTTCAACTACATCTCTCAATGTGAGATTTTTAGCTTCTACTTCTTCCGAAACAATACAGATGTTAGGTTGACTTTGCAAAGCACATTCCAGTGTAATGTGCGAAGCCGAACGACCCATCAGACGAATAAAGTGCCAGTATTTTTTGGCAGAATTGGCATCCCGTTGAATATTTCCGATTAACTCCGAATACACTTTACAAGCCGTATCGAAACCGAACGAAGTTTCGATCATTTCGTTTTTTAAGTCTCCATCAATTGTTTTCGGACAGCCGATAACCTGAATGCCTGTCTTTTTTTGCGAGTAATACTCGGCCAACACACAAGCATTTGTATTTGAATCATCCCCACCAATAATCACGATAGCATTAATTCCCAGTTGTTTGCAAATTTCAGCGCCTTTTTCATATTGTTCTTCTTCTTCCAATTTTGTACGTCCTGAGCCGATAATGTCAAAACCACCGGTATTGCGATATTCATCCACAATTTCCTTAGTCAGTTCAATGTACTGATGATCGACCAATCCGCTGGGGCCACCCAAGAAACCGTATAATTTATTGTTCGGGTTCAGCGCTTTCAAGCCATCGAAAAGTCCTGAAATTACATTATGCCCGCCGGGCGCTTGTCCTCCTGAAAGGATAACACCTACGCCAACTGTTGGATTTTCTTTTTTCTCGCCGGTTTCGAAAGTAATCAAAGGCATTCCGTAGGTGTTTGGAAAAAGTTCTTTGATGTCGGTCTGATCAGCTACCGATTCAGTATTAACTCCTTCTTTCAATACAACATTGCCTTTCAGTGCAGCAGGCAGTTTGGGTTGGTAAGCTGCACGTGCAATTTGCAATGGACTTTTAGTCATTGGTTTCATGATGAATTTTTATTTTATAATAGTTTGATATTCAATTGTATGTATTTTCGATAAATGACAGGCAAAATTAATGAAAAAATTCAATAATACAAGCAATTTGCTGTTTCTGTAAATGATTTTTCGTGTTTTAAAACCGACCAATCAACACAAAATAATGTTGATATAATCTCTAATCTCCGCGAGTCAATCGGATGACTCATTGAAATCTTGTAGTTTGTTAAAATAGCACTAAATCAAATCGTTCGATGATTATCAAATGCTGAATATTTAATTGCGGAACCATGGTAATTCGCTTTTATGCAGGTTCAAATATATTTATTATTGATGATGTATTCGATTCTCAATAAATTTGACTACCTTTGCACCCGAATTTAAACAACTATACGTTGTGAGTAAATGTCCAAATTTCACTGCTTTATAATGAGCAGTCCGCTAATCTGAGGGTACACGTTTGTGAAACGAATGAAAAAATCGCCGGATGACTACTCGAAACGTGTACTAAAAACAACAAAATGACATTCAAAGAATTGAATTTGAAGGACGATATTTTATCGGCCATCGAAGAACTTGGCTACGAGCAACCTATGCCCGTGCAAGAAAAAGCCATCCCGTTTATGCTCGAACAAACCGCAGATTTAGTGGCGTTAGCGCAAACAGGAACAGGAAAAACCGCAGCTTTCGGGTTGCCCGTGTTGAACCTGATTGATGCCGCACGCAAGCAAGTGCAGGCGTTGGTGCTGGCTCCAACCCGCGAATTGTGTATCCAGATTTCGAACGACCTGAAAGGTTATTCAAAAAACATGCGTGGGATGCGCATCGTGCCGGTGTATGGAGGCGAAGACATACGTACCCAGCTCCGACAGCTCGACACTCCTCCTCAAATTATTGTAGCCACTCCGGGTCGATTGATCGACCTGATCGAACGTGGTAAAATTGAGTTGGGCGCTATCGACTTTCTGGTATTGGATGAAGCCGACGAAATGCTCAACATGGGTTTCAAAGAAGACATCGAAACCATACTACAACGCACTCCCGATAGCCGTCGGACGATGCTTTTCTCGGCTACCATGCCAAAGGAAATTGCAATGATAGCACGCAAATACATGAAAAACTTCGAGGAAATTACCGTTGGTACCAAGAATTCGGGAGCTGAAAATGTAGAACATATTTATTATGTTTCGCAAGCTAAACAACGTTATTTGGTGCTGAAACGCATTGTGGATTTGAATCCTGATATTTATGGCATTGTTTTTTGCCGTACCCGACAGGAAACCAAAGAAGTAGCTGACCATTTGATGCACGATGGCTATAACGCCGATGCACTTCATGGCGATCTTTCGCAGGCACAACGCGATACGGTAATGCAAAAATTCCGTATCCGTAATATCCAGTTGCTTGTTGCAACTGATGTTGCCGCACGAGGTTTGGATGTAAGCGATTTGACACACGTTATCAATTATAATTTGCCTGATGATGTGGAAATTTATACACACCGTAGCGGTCGTACCGGACGTGCCAATAAAAAAGGGGTTTCCGTATCGATCATCCATTCGAAAGAAAAGTTCAAAATAAAAGATATAGAGCGCATGCTCAAAAAAACGTTTGAACAACAACAAATTCCAAACGGGCTTGAAGTTTGTAAAAAGCAATTGTTCTTTATGATTGACCGCATGCAAAATGTGGAAGTGAACGAAGAACAGATTTTACCTTATATTCCTCAGATTATGAAACAATTGGAAGACCTTAGTAAAGAGGAAATTTTGAAACGTTTTGTTTCGCTGGAGTTCAATCGTTTCCTCGAATATTATAAGGATGCCGAGGACTTGAATTACCATGAACGTTCGGAACGCGGTGAACGTGGAATGAGAAATGAAAGAGGCGACAGACCCGAACGTGGTGAAAGAAGCGCTAAATCGGGTAACCGTATCCGGTTAAAGATGAACATTGGAGATCGCGAAGGTATTGACCCTAAGCGTTTTTTGGGGATTATTAATGAAGTGACCGGGGACAAATCAATCAGCATTGGCGCCATCGAAGTGACGAATAAATTCACATTCTTCGATGTATTTTCCGATCAGGTTGAAAAAGTGATAACCGCATTTGCCGGCGAAACCGATTATCAGGTTAGCGAAGCCAAAGGGAGTAAATCGTTTGAAGGAAGTAAACCGGAATATCGTACGCGTAGCAATTCAAGCGAATCACGTTCAGGCGGTTATCGTGGAAGCAGCGATCGTGGCGGAAACCGTAGCGTTCGTCCGGCAATGAGTTCCACTGGTGGCGATAAGCCTTGGCGTGGCAGGGAGCGGAGTGATGACCGCGGTAGTCGACGCCCGACTTCTTCAGGAAGCAGTGACCGCAGAAGTGGCGGATACAAGAAACGTTGATTAACAACAAAAAGGATATAAAAGGATAATTCTGGAACAGGAATTATCCTTTTTTTGGTGCGCCGAGCATGGCGAGTATATTTGACGGTTCAAGTCCGTTATGGGGGCTATCAGTTGCCAACCATTAGCCAAAGGCAAGGGTGTCCATCGCGAGGTGGAATCTGAAGGAAGCCGGCGGCAAATTTCCGGTCGGAGGAATACGAACATTATCAGGCACATATTGTGGATGAGTCTGCAAAACAAGACAAAATCCTATAAACTGATCGGAAACAGTATGTGTAAATAATGCCGATATATGGAATGGAGGTTACTCGTCTTACCTCGGGAGGTCTCACGGACGTGTGGAATTTATACTAAAAGAAACACGGCTAACAATTGCTGTGAGAAGTCAGCAGAAGCCATAGTACCGAGAAAAAAAAGGTAGGGAAGGGCTGAATCTTAATTAAGTGAAAGTAAATGAATGTTACCCCATGAAAGGTAGAATGCAGAAAATATCTCACGATAACTCACAAGTTAAGGATAGGTCGGAAACCGAAAGTACACTTGGAGTGCAGACTTAC
>JAJFVH010000106.1 GCA_021371875.1 Bacteroidales bacterium | reverse complement strand
TTATTTCTAACTGATTTAATTCGGATAATAGTCCCGATGAATCGGGAGTGATTTAAACAAATCAGTCAAATTTCATTTATGAAATTACAAATCAGTGTAAAATCCGTTGTAATATAAACCGTGAGAATTAGCCATATCCGCGGAATCCGCGTTCCTATTTTCCTTTTAGGTAATAATACGGATAATCATATTAATTAATTTACCTCTGCCGGAGTTTCTTGAAATCTAATTCAAAGCCTGAATACAAAGCCACAATCAATGTAGTGTTATGTTAAGCGCAAAATGTCCAGAATAAGTCTTATCCGACAGACCGCATATAGCGGTCGTTCGGTATGCGGGGAAAGCGTTCAACCGCTTTGACGTATTACAAAACAACCGCCAAAGCATGATTAACGTAGCAGTAGTTTAGTTAGTGACAAACTATAACTTTTCATAATTCACAAAGTAATGTTTTTTCGATGATTTCGTTTAACCGATCTGCTGAGTCGAATGATTTCTTTTGTTTGTAAATCACATGCCTACATAATATAATTTGTAACTATCTGTGTACAGGCTATTGTCAGAACAATTATATTAAAATTAATTAAAAACGACAAAGAATACATTGTCCTGTTAATAATATTCATTAATTTTGACCGAAAAACAAAAATAGTCAAAATCATGCCGGAAATTAAAGTTAAAAATATAATTGTAGAATCAGCGACAATTTTCTTTGCAAGATTCGGTTTTCATAAAACCACAATGGATGAAATTGCAAAACATACACACAAGGCAAAAGGCGTGTTGTATTATTATTTCAAAAGCAAAGAAGAACTGTTTAATGAAGTATTGAAACGTGAGTTGAATTCAGCTAAAACTCATCTTAGCAAAATTGCAAACAGTGATGCCGATTCACTGACAATGCTCAATGAATACATGCTCACCCGATTTAAATTACTGAACAATTCAGAGAACTACCATGAAACACTAAAAGCTGATTTTTTCGAAAGATATCAGTTTGTAAGAGATGTAAGAGATGAATTTGATGCGTTTGAACGGTCTCAGTTGACTTATATTCTGAATAAGGGAAAAAACGAGGAACACCTTGATATAAAAAACGTTAATTCTACTTTAAATGTCATTATGATGGTGATTCATAGCATTGAAATTCCCCTGTATTTACAAAACAAATATACTGAATATGAAAAGCCTATCGATGAGTTGACCACTTTACTTATTAAAAGTTTAAAAACTTTAAAATAATATATTTTTTCCAGAAAAATTGACTAAAAAACACATTTAGTCAATTTGCAATATTACCTTTGTGTCGCTTTAAAAAATCAAATGGTTCAATTAACATAACAATAGTGGCTAAGAAAGCAGGTTCAATGTAAAATACTTTATGATAATAAATTTTATAACTCATTATATTCCTGACATTATAGTTACAAACGCATATTTTACCGCAAATCATGGAATTTCCGATGAGGACATAATTTCAAAAAGCGGTATTAAGCAAAGAAGGCGTATTCGACCCGGTGAGAACACTAATTCAATGGCTATTGAAGCTATAAAAAAATCATATAGCCGTTTGCCATTTCCTATCAATGAAATCGACTTGATTATTGGCGCTACTTATACACCTTATGATACTGTCGGGACTTTAGCCCACGCAGCGCAAAAGGAGTTTAACATTCATAATGCCAAATGTTTTACAGTTGATTCTGCCTGTTCTTCATTTGTAAATGCAATTGAAATCGCTGCCTGTTATTTTGCCAGTAATAAAGCGAGTAAAGCATTGATTGTTATTTCAGAAAATAACAGCGCTTATAATGACGAAACTGATAAAAAATCAACCTTTTTATGGGGAGATGGCGCAGCAGCCGTTATTATTTCCAACCAGAGATACTCCGATGATGAAATGGAAGTGCTTGATGTGAATACAACCGGTTTGGGACATATCGGGAAAAGCGTAGACGCAGTATGTTTAAAACCCAATGATGGCGGACTTAAAATGCCTTTCGGGAGAGACGTGTTTCAATATGCTTGTACTTATATGACACAAGAAACTGAACAGATATTGAATAAAAACAATCTTCGGGTTAACCAGTTAGACTATTTTATTCCACATCAGGCAAATTCCAGAATATCGGATTATGTTTCGAAAAAATTAAATATAGAATCATCCCGCGTACTCACTAACATTGAGCAACATGGAAACACCGGTTCGGCGAGCGCTCCCATTGTATTATCTCAAAATTGGAAAAGATTTAAAACAAACGACAAAATTGTTATTTCCGTTTTTGGAGGAGGTTATTCAAGTGGTTCTGTTTTATTACGAAGGCTGTAAATATAAACCATGAAAACAATATCAGGATTTACTGCTGATGCACTAAACTGTTAATTGATTTAACTAAAACAACAATAGCTCTTTGACTTCTTGATTTTCCACGATTTGATTTTTCTCATTAACATTGAGTAATTTTAGCAATGGCGTTTTGTCGAACAGTGAAGTGTTT
>JAJFVH010000105.1 GCA_021371875.1 Bacteroidales bacterium | reverse complement strand
TTCTCGATAGCCGGCCCGATACCGAATTTAATGCCCGGATACAACTCCTGCAGCGCTTCGGCCATAAGATGAGCCGACGAGTGCCAGTAAGCATGCTTACCTTCTTCATCGTCCCATTTGTGCAACTTAATGGTGGCATCGGTTTCGATAGGACGGCTAAGGTCCCAGATTTGTTCGTTTACTGTGATGGCAAGCACCTCTTGTGCAAGTCGTGAGCTGATACTTTCAGCCAGTTTAAGTCCGGTAATGCCTTTGGCAAATTCTCGCACCGAACCGTCGGGGAATGTAATTTTAATCATGTTTTCTGAACCTTACAAATGGTTTTTAAATTTTGAAGTGCAAAGATAGGATTTTTAGACCGCAAATTACGCAAACGAACGCAAATAATGAACTTAAAAAATTCGGTTTTAGCAAAAAAAAGCTGAATATGATCATATTCAGCCTTTCGAAAAATTATTTTACTTTACTCCTTTCATTCCCAACAATTTGAAATACTCAAACCACTTCTTTTCGGGATTCTGAATCTTATATAAAGTTTGAAGCGATTCTTTCTCGTCTTTCCCGTTAACAAGCACATCGTAGATATGAATCAGGTTCGACGATTTGATATTGCCTCCGCAATGTACAAAAACTTTTTTACCTCGCAAACCGTTCAGAATACCTTCAAAAGTCTTGTAGTGCAAAGGCTTCAGATTAGAGCAGTCCACCGGAAAATGGATATAATAAAGTCCTAACTTTTCAATGATTTCCGCTTCATTATGAATGGCATTGCGCGTACTATAAGGTGTAATATTGAAAATAACATCAAACCCCTCATTTTTAAGTTCGATAAAATCATCAACTGTGGGCTGGGCTCCTGCAGCCAGATTTTTGGAATACTGATAAAAGTTTGTGATTGTATGCATTTTTATTTTGTATTTGAGAGTTTGAGAATTCGAGAGAATTGTTGAATATGTTGAAAGAGTTAATTAAGTTGATTAAGTTAACCAATCATTAGATCATCTTCGGTATCCATCCTAACTTTGTCCACTTCGCATAAATGCCCCAAGCTTGTTTCACCCAGTGTCCGAAAACCGGCATGGGTATCATAATTTCCTTTTTGCTGTCGCGATACACAAAGGCGGCGCCATTGCCCATATCCATTATACACAGTATATTCAAATGCTCCTGATAACCCTTGAATCGATTCGTTCCGTTATCAATTTGCAAAATATTGTAAGCGGCATTACTTCCCATGATTTCAGCTATATGTCCTTGCTTGGCAGTCCATTCGGGTCCTTCGTAAGCTGCTGCATCGCCTATAGCGAAGACATTCGGAAATTCTGACACCTGATTATAATTATTGATTTTCACAAAACCGGCTTCAGAAAGCGGCAAATCACTGTTCTTCAAAATAGCCGAGCCTGTTCCGGCGGCAATAAACATCGTTAAATCGGATACCAATTTCGATTCGTCTTCAAAAATCACGCCATCTACAGCAAATTCGGTTATTTTTTTACCAAAATGTTTATGCAGATTTTGTCGGGCAAACATTTTATGCACGGCTTTCATCGCTCCCTTGCCCATTCGAGCACCAGGTTCTTCCATAGGGGCAAAAAAAATCAGCTCAAATTGATCTCGAATACCTTTCTTTTTCAGGTAATTATGAATATTAAAAATTAATTCAAAAGCCGGTCCGCCGCGTACAGCCGACTTGTCTTTCGGATTACCGCCAAAACCAATAGCGATTTTTCCGCTGCCTTTAGCCACCAAAGCATCAAGTTGGTCGCGAAGTTCAAGTGTTTGCTCTGGCTTACCACATATTGTGAATGTATTCTCAATACCTTTATGTTGAACTTTCCCTGCACCAAATGCCACCACCAGATAATCGTAACTCAAAGTCTGACTTTCACAAATCACCTGATTTTCGGCAGCTTTTATTCCCGAAACTTTATCAACAATGAGTTTGAAACCATGTTTTTTTTGAATCTTTGCCAACGGAATTTTCACATCATCAATTTTTTTGGTGCGAACAGGAATCCAAATTGAAATTGGATACAGAAAAAGATAATCGCGGTCGGACACGAGCGTTACCTCAAATTGCTTGCTTTTTTGCAAATCGATAGCCGTTTGCACTCCTGCAAAACCGCCACCAAGAATCAGGACTTTTTTCATATTTATAATTAAAACAACCCCCAACCCCTCTTGCCTGCGGCGAGACACGATGAAGGGGAGTTTAGTTAGTACTAACAAACTATATTTATTTAATATCAGAGACGAAAGTAACCCGGTTCCCCCTTTAGGAGTTAGGAATCTTCATTTCTTTCAATAAATAATCTTTCGCCTTCACTCCCACAAAGCGGTTTACTTCTTTTCCATTTTTGAAAAGAATAAGCGTGGGAATGTTGCGAACATTAAAGCGCTGAGCCATTGATTTATATTCCTCAATATCTACTTTCCCAACCCTATAACCTTCGGGCAATTCGGCGGCAACTTCATTCAAAATTGGAGCCATTATGCGGCAAGGGGCACACCATGCTGCCCAAAAATCGACCAATACTATTTTGTTTTTCGTTTGTTGATTGAAATTTTGCTCCGTCAATACCAGAATATTCTCATGATCGGTCACTTTAGGAGCATTTTTCATTTTGGCGCGGGTAAAAATGTTTAATAAAACAATCGCTCCGAGCACAATGGCTAAAATTATCAGGAATGTTTGCATATTAGTTTATAAAGTTTATTAGTTCATTGGTTTATAAAGTTCCCCTCTCCTCAAGGAAAGGGGTCAGGGTGAGGTATTATCTTCGCATCATCATGTGCATCAAGCCACCGCCGTTTTTTACGTTGGAAAAACCCTTTTGTTGCAAAATACGTTGTCCATAAGCCGAACGGGCACCGGATGCACAATATAACGTAATATCTCTCGAAGGGGCTCCTAATTCTTTAACACGAGCAGGCAATTCATCCAATTGGATATTGATAGCTCCCGGATATGCTCCGGCTGCAAATTCCTGTGGCGTGCGGACATCTATAATTAATGGTTCATTTGAAGATGTTGCAGCAACGGGTTTTACTCTTCTTGAAGCCATCATCGAATTTAATCCGCCACCGTTTTTCACATTAGTATATCCTAATTGCATCAGCATTCGCTGTGCGTAAGCCGAACGGGCGCCCGAAGCACAATAAACAATTATTTCACGTCCTGCATTATTTCCCAGTTCTTCGTACCGTTGCATCAATTCATCAAGAGGGATGTTAACAGCATCAGGAACGGCACCTCCATGAAACTCCTCTTGTGTACGAACATCTACAATCAATGTTGAGTTTGCATCTGTTGTGTTGGTGGTTTCGGTTTCAATTTTCTCTTCGTTTTCCTTTTCCAACGATTTCTTTTCGATTGGGAGCATTTCTATTTGGATATTTTTAAAACCAACAGCTCTAGCCTGACGTTGCAACGAAGCATGACCACCCGAAACATTGGTTACATCTCCGAAACCGGCTCCAACCAACGTGCGTAAAGCCTGATGACCTTTCTTACCCGTCTCGTCGTATACAATTACCGGACGATCTTTGGGTATTGAATTCAGTTTTTCAGGTAAAAGTTCCAACGGAATATGCATAGCGCCCATTACATGGGTTTTTTCGTAAGCAAATATGTCGCGCACATCAATAAATATCGGTTGTTTTCCTTCAACAAGCGCATCTAATTCAGAAGCTGTTACTGACGGACTAAAGCCTGACATTTTATTTTCAGCAGTGTATGCAGCCATATTGATAGCATCGTTGGCAGTTCCGAGTGGTGGAGAATAAGCAAAATCTATATCAGCCAAGTCACTTACAGTAAGTTTGGTGGCAGCAGCTGTTGCAATTACATCCAAGCGGCGGTCAGCGCCTTTATAACCTGCTGTTTGTCCACCCAGAATTATACCTGTGGTTTTGTCGTACACCAACATGACTGAAACCTGTTCTGCTCCGGGATAATAAGAAGTGTGATGTTCTTTGTGCACTACTATTGCATCAGCATCAATTCCGGCCGCACGAGCCTGTTTTAGTGAAAGTCCGGTTGCACCGGCTACAGCTTCAAATACCCGGACAATGGAAGTTCCTATGGAACCTTTGTAACTGTGTTTTCCGCCCAACGCATTTTCTGCAGCAATTCGTCCCTGACGATTAGCCGGTCCTGCCAACGGAATACGTACTTTTTTACCGTTTACGCGATGTTCAATTTCCACCATATCACCGGCTGCATAAATATCGGGATCGCTGGTTTGAAGTTGTGCATTTACAAGTAAACCGCCTGCTTCACCCAATTCGAGTCCTGCTTCCTTAGCCAATTGCAGGGTAGGACGAACACCGATAGAAAGCAATACCATGTCGGCATCAAGTATTTTACCGTTATCAAGTTTTACTGAATGAGGAAATATTTCGGTCACTCCCGTACCTGTGTGGATTCCAACACCGTACAAAAGCATCTCATTTTCAATAAAACCGGCAGTTTCAGGCTCCATAACAGCCATAACGTGTGGCATCATTTCCACCACATTCACTTTGAGTCCACGCTTTACTAATGCTTCTACCATTTCGAGTCCGATAAATCCACCTCCAACTACAACCGCAGTCGCAGGTTTCTTCTCATTCAAATGGTGGGCTATTTTATCCATATCTTCCAAAGTCCACAGCGTGAAAACATGGTTGTAATCGGCACCGGGTAATGTTGGCGTAATCGGGCGTCCACCCTGAGCCAAAATCAGTTTCGTGTATTCATAAGCTTTTTGTTCACCGCTGCGGGTGTCCATTGCTTTTACAATATGAGCAGTCTTATCAATTGCCGAAACAATGGTATACGTATGAACATCAACATTATATTGTTCATTAAAACTTTCGGGACTTTGCAGAATCAGTTTCGAACGGCTCTTGATGTCTCCGCCTATGTAATAAGGCAATCCGCAATTGGCGAAAGAAATATCCGGACCTGCTTCGAGCATAGTAATTTGTGCTGTGGGCGAAATGCGACGAACTTTGGCTGCTGCGGTTGCACCTGCCGCTACACCTCCAATGATTACAATTTTTTCCATATATATTTTTGTCGTTTTTATCAGTTATTGAATTTCGCAGCAAAGGTAAAACATTATTTTTTAAATTACAATAGTATCACTAATAAATTATTATAATATCACTATTATTTTTCTCTATATAGTTTACAACTGCATATTATACATTTAAATATCAATAATATAACACAACTAATCTTGAATTGTTTAGAAATGGGATTTACAACATTAAAAATCGGCTGATCTTCTTGACAGAAAATCAGCCGATACAATTATAAGACAAGTAAAATCAGTCTTCTTTTTTCACAAACTCCTGATAAGGATTGTGTTTATGTTCACGATCCTTGACAATCAAAGTGGTAGTGGGGACTTTCGATTTCATATTGAACATGACATCGTGACCCATACAAAGTCCGAAAGAGATATTCAAATCAGTATCGTTTTTAGCCAAAAAATCGGCTTGTCCGACAGGATTACAGGATGTGCCATTCACAGTTTCATCATCTAATAATTCAGCTGCCGGAATTTTGGCGTATTTGCAATCAACAGTAAAAACCTCAAACCGATCCGAAAGTCTTTCTTTCAAACTCATGGCTTCACGCGTCATTCCCACGCAATGAGCAATTCCAATACGTTTAAACCCCGAATTTTCAGCAAAAAGTTTCAACTCTTTTATACGGTTCTTCCCCATTAAGAGAGAATCCTCAGCGGCACGCATTACTTTTAAATCCGATTCAGAATATAAATCTTTTTGATTTTCCATCTTGTTTTATCTTTTATCACCTGTTTATTAACAGAATAAATTTTATTTAATGCACCATTCTCTCTAATTCGAAGAGGATTAGGAAGAGGTGTTATAATTCTTTCGAAATAGTAATTGCAGCCACTGTTCCATCGGCTACGGCAGTTGTAATTTGACGATATTTTTTACTGACAATATCACCTATGGCAAAAACATCCGGTAAATTGGTTTTGCGATCTTCATCGGTTACGATATAGCCCCATTTATCCATTTCAGGTAATGTTTCGCCCAAAACAGAGACATTTGATTTAAAGCCGATAAAAACAAATACTCCGTCAGATTCTAATTCTTTCAACTCTTTGGTTTTTAAATCTTCAACAAATGTAATCATTTTATCGCCCCGTTTTTCAAATTTGCGTGGTTCATGTTCGTACATCACGCTGATTTTCTTGTTTGCCTGTAATTGCTCAATTGCTGTTTGGTTAGCAGTTAGTTTATCAAACTGGTGAATCATAGTCACTTTATTTGCAAATTTGGTGATAAATTGTGCTTCCTCTACTGCCGAATTTCCTCCACCAATAACCGTAACTTCTTTATCTACAAAGTATTTAGCATCACAGGTAGCACAATATGAAATTCCTCTGCCTTTGTAGTCGCTTTCGCCCGGAGCATTCATCGTGTTAGGAGTCGTTCCGGTTCCAATTATGATCTTCTTCGCTTTAATAGTCTCTAATTTGTCAATTACTATTTCTTTCTTCACCAAATCAACCGATGTAATATCAACTGCCACTTTAAAGTCAATTCCGGTGTGTTTGGCTTGTTCGCTCATGTAATGTGCCAGCATAAACCCCTGTTGAGGTTGTTCAAAGCCCGGATAGTTTGAAACTTGATGCGTAATTCCCATATATCCGCCCGGAAGAGCAGGATCAATCAAAACCGTTTTGATTTTTGCCTGACCGAGATAAATTCCGGCCGTTAATCCGGCAGGCCCGCCACCCAGAATAACTACATCGTATTCCGAAACAATTTTTTTCTGATTTGCTTTAATGGCAACTATCTCTTGAATTGTCAACATTTTGTCCAAACGTTCCTGAATTTCGGATTTCTTAATCCCACCGCTAATAGTATCGAGGATTTGCTTCCCATTATCGAAAAACAATAAGGTTGGCGAAGAACTTACCCTTAATTCTGTTGCTAATTCTCGGTTACCCTGACGGAAAATTTTTAAAAACTTGATTTTTTCGCCATACAATTCAGCCATAGCTTCAAATTTTGGAGCCAATGCCTCACAAGGCGGACATTCGGTGGAATAAAAGTCAAGCACTACTTTTCCACCGTTTAATACTTCTTTTTCAAAATCCACTGCATTAATTTCTTTCATAAAGCCTCCCTAAATCCCTCCGCAGGAGAGATTTAATATTAGTTTTGTTATTAATTTAGTATTATAAATGTTCATATATTCATATTTAAAAGCTTAACATTCCAAAAAGCACTCTTTAAGCCCCCCTTCGGGGAATTTAGGGGGCTGTAAGGTAATACGCTGCTCCCAGACTTAGTAATTCCTTTACCGGTCGACAATCGGGTGTATTTGGATGCCCATTTTTATTTTTGGCTACGGAAGCGCAACCGCCACCACAAGCTAACGATACAGAACAAGTCTTACATTCTTCGATTGTTGTAATATCACGATTCTGCCAGCTTTCAATGGCTGTTTCGTTTTTTGTTATTTCGGGATAAAAAGTTCCAAGTTCGTCCCCTTTATTTCCAACAGTTGCTGTACACGAATAAATTGTTCCGGTAAAATCGAAAGCCCACTCAGTTTTACATGCCGGACACGAATCAAACAGCGGAGTTGGTAAAGCTTCATGTTCAGCAATATATTTTGCTATGGAGAAAGCCGGTTTATAAAACTCTGCAATATACGGGTGAATTTTCAATAATTCATACAAATGTTGATACAAGGTGGCACGATCGAATAATTTCTCGGGTGTACTGTTGCAAAAATGCAATTCGTAGTTTCGTCCGATTTGTGTTTTGAAAAATGGCGAAGCTGTCCAACCTTTATCGATTGCAAAACGCGAAAGTCCGGCCAGATTCTCGATATTCTCTTTATCAATCACCATACGCAGATTAATATTGATTCCTGCTGCAAGGCAAGCATCAATTCCTTCAACAATTTTATCAAATGTAGGTTGTTTTCCTTTCAGATAACGCCGGCCATCGTGTACTTCCTGTGTTCCATCCAATGTTACCTGGACTTCACGAATGCTTGCGGTTTTCAGTAAATCAACATACGATTTCAAAGTATAACCGTTTGTTACGAATGCTACATCGAGTTTTGACTCATTAGCTCTGTTCAACAAGTGTACAATCATGTTACGCTGATTATCGCCCGGCAACAAAGGTTCACCACCAAATACGGTGATATATTTGCGTCGTCCGGCAAATTCAGTTTTTATATATGCAAAAAATGCATCAACAACTTCAGTTGTAACTACTTTTTGAACGGGATTATAACCCTCCTGATAACAATACGAACAGGCAAAGTTACAGGAGTAATTTGGCACAAAAAACAACTGCGTTTCATCATCTTCCCGTTTTTCGGTAAAATCGAGATAAGCCAATTTAAAAGCTCGCTTTTCTTTGGCTTCGTCTACTAAATAACCTCGTTGCGCAAATTCCCCCTTCGGGTCGAGTTTATTTTTCAACATTTTTACTTCATTTGCAGAAATGACATCAGCCGATTTGTGTAAAGGATTGACAATAAAGTACTCTTCAGTGTCTTTGATTGGAACGATTATGTTATGTTGAGATAATGGCATTTGATTTAGGAAATGGTGGAATTCCGATTTCACCAAAATTTAGGTTTTTAAAATACAACTATTAAATTTCTTACATTTATCTGACTCTTTAACCGGCGGAATCAGAATTCCACCATCTCGAAAAAATAACTTTTCCAAAGTTTAAAACTTTGGAAAAGTTAAAGGGAGTAGCTTAGTCATGACAACCGGCTACGATGATTGAAACTTTTGCACAACATTGAGCTTGTTTCGATTCGATGCTGTTGTTGCTGTTACAACCGCAGCTTTTCTTCACTACACTTTTCATTAAAATTGATTTTAGTTGGTGAATATGACCCCCAACCCCGTGTGAAAGAAACTTAAAAAGTTTCCTTCCATGGGTTAGGGGTTTTTCTTTCCTGATATCGTGAAACTTGCCACTTCGGCTTGCCCTTTGGCATAAGGTTCCGATTCTTCATATATTTTTATTTCGATAAATCCGGCTTTTTCAAGCATGGTGAGATATTCGGCACGAGTAACCGAACCCGCCCAACATTCCGCAACAGCGACAGGATCGTTGCGATATTCATCAGCTATTGGTTGTGTGGCATAAATATCGCTTACCACAAATCGTCCACCCGGTTTCAAAATCCTGTACACTTCACTCCATACGGCAGGTTTGTCGGAAGCGTGATTAATGGTACAATTAGAAATAA
>JAJFVH010000094.1 GCA_021371875.1 Bacteroidales bacterium | reverse complement strand
AATATTCGTTGTTACCATATTTAGTGCTTGAAAGAAAACTCAGTGTTTGATAAGAAAACGTCAAGGTCAAGGCGCACGAAACAGCAAAAACACGGAGTCCCGATGAATCGGGATGAGTAGTTTTTGATGTGAGTGCAACGCCGAGATTGGCATTTTCTTGCAAACACTATTTAAGAATTATGAACTACATTAACAGTATAAGACACAAAAATACTCGAAAAAGTTGTATTTTTGACATGTGAAAATTAAATTAAATACAATCATGCGAAAAATTCATTTCATCCTTATTGCTGCTTTATTTGCAGTCACATCCTGCCAGCATTCCGAAAAGGGATATGCCACTAATAAACAGGAAGCTGTTGTGCCCATGGAGTTATCAAAGTTCGACACCATTCGTTTGGAAACTCCCGATACATTAGGCGGAAAGCCATTGATGACCGCTTTGCAAAACCGTAAAAGCGATCGTCAGTTCGAAACGAAAAACCTATCACTGAAACATTTATCCGAAGTGCTTTGGGCAGCTAACGGCATAAATCGAAAAAACGGAAAACGAACCGTGCCATCGGCTATGGCGCTTTATCCGCTTCAAACTTACGCACTGTTAGCCAATGGAATTTATTTTTACAACCCGCAAAAGCATCAACTCGAACCGGTTGTTGAAGGCGATTTTCGTGAACTGGCCGGCAAACAGGATTTTGTTAAAGGAGCTCCGTTAAATCTTGTCTTTATTGCCGATTATAAAACTTACGAAGGCGAAAAAAAGGTGGAAGCGGATAAACGTGTCTGGTTGGCTTCGCTCGACGCCGGCCATTGCACGCAAAATGTGTATTTATACTGCGCTTCGGAAGGATTGAAATGTGTGGTTCGTGCAGGAGCCCAGGAAACCGAATTGTTGAAAGTTTTAAAACTTGATGATAAATATCAGTTCATTGTGGCACAAACAGTTGGATATTGAAAGTCGTTTTTTTGATCGAAAAACGGCACCAAAAATCAATAACTAATAAGTATCGGAAAGTCATCGGCTGACTCAATTCAGTTCTGTTGTAGTAATTTGCAGCATCTTAATTAGTCAGCCGATGACTTTCGTATCTATTTTTATTGCTCCCTGCCTACAATCAATTAATTTAAATTATGATTTATGATTCCCTGTTTTATGGGCTTTTTTATTATTTTTGCCCTGATTGCTTTTCTTAACTAAGATTGCCTGTTTATGGCTATGCAACCTATCAGAAAAAAAGAAAATTGTTGTTGTTGACTAATTTCGATGCTTAAAAAATTAAAAGGATATATGATGCCCATTGCCATGACGCTGGGCATAGTGCTGCATAGCTATGTGGGGGCATTGTCGTTTATAATTCCCTACCTGATTTTCGTCATGCTATTGCTTACTTATGTAAAGTTGTCGTGGAGCGAAATCCGTTTCACCCGCATGCATTTATGGCTTATTCTTATTCAAATAGTAGGTAGTATAAGCGCTTATTTTGTCCTCAACCCTTTCAACTCCACACTGGCACAAGGCGTTATGATTTGCATTTTAGCTCCAACGGCAACTTCGGCGCCCGTTATTACCGGCATGTTGAAGGGAAATGTGGCCAGTCTCACCGCCTACAGCCTTATAAGTAATCTTACCATTGCCATTCTCGCTCCCTTGTTCTTTTCTTATATTGGTTACAATGAGTTACCTTTTCTGAGTTCTGTGTTCCAGATTTCGAAGAAAGTTGTTTTTCTGTTGGTTATGCCCTTTATCATTGCTTTGTTACTGAATAAATTTGCCCCTAAAACATCCGGATTTCTTCAAACAAAGTCGGGTCTTTCTTTCTATCTTTGGAGCATTGCCCTTACTGTTGTCACCGGGCGAACGGTGCAATTCATTATCGAGCAGGGACAATCGCATATTGTTGTCGAAATACTGATTGGTCTGTTTGCTTTTGTGGTTTGCGGGGCTCAGTTTTGGTTTGGACGTAAAATCGGACGCAAATACAATGATACCGTAGCCGGCGGACAAGGACTAGGACAAAAAAACACGGTACTCTCCATTTGGATGGCACAAATGTATTTGGATCCCATTTCGTCCATCGGGCCGGGCGCTTATGTGCTTTGGCAGAACATGGTGAATTCGTGGCAGGTATGGAGAAAAAGAAAGAACCTTGGATAACTCAGATCACTTATCATTCAATCTTTTCGGGCAATTCTTTGATGGTGTTGATGCGATTAGATGTTTTGTGTAATTGGGTTAGAAAATCATTTATTTTCTCCTGATAATCTACCAAATAATCGGGATGCATCTTTTTAGTTGCAAGTGTGATCAGCCTTTTGAGTAATAGCCCAACCTTGTAATCGTAGCCCGACACGCGTGCCCCGAAAACCTTTGCCGGATTGGCAAACTGCAATTCCAATACATAAAGTACAAGATCAGCCTCAAGCTTCAGGTTTTTGGTTTCGATTTTAAATTCGTTGATGCGCTTCACGCAGGCATTCAGTTTATTCACTGCCTGTTTCTGAATGGTACTTCCTCTGTATTCTTTTTCGCACAACCTAACAATGTCTTCCTTCGCCTCTTCGTAAAGTGTTTGCTCTCCGCCCTCCTTATCCAGAAAGTTAACAAGTAAATACTCGTAATTATAGCGTTTGGCCGACAGCTTCAGCAGCATTTCTACAAGTTCTTTTTTCGAAAGCTGGTTGAGTTGTTCTTTGAGAATGGCTTTGTCGCGTGGCATATCTTAGGGTTCGTAATTTGTTTCACAAATATAAGAAATTTGTTCAGTAACAGGAAATTTTGTTTTTTCATAATTCCGAGCGGTCCAACCCCTGGAAATAAAAAAGCCGTTCGCGATTGTTTAAAAACAACGGAACGGCTTTTTCTAATTTTATAACAAAGAATTTTTCTTTGTTATTTATATCTTTCGTTGATAAAAATCATTACAACTTTTTGATTATATTCATTAATGTATGATATTTTTAATATCTTTTCATTAATAAAATAATTACAAGTCCTTCCATGATAAACAATTGTGGAA
Source organism: Bacteroidales bacterium (assembly GCA_021371875.1). GTDB lineage: Bacteria > Bacteroidota > Bacteroidia > Bacteroidales > Paludibacteraceae > Paludibacter. Next base: position 9,097 of record JAJFVH010000094.1, on the reverse strand, counting down.
TTTATTTTATTTAAATTCCATTTTGTTTTATTCTCTACACCATCATCATCTCTTGAAGTTAAAACACCATCTAAAGAATAATCCAAATATTTACCATAAGGATAATGACCAATATCACCATCTATATCTACTGAATCTAACTTCCAAATGATGTTTAGAAGAGGCCAAAGGACAGAGTCCTTTTTCCAACTAACATCAATTGAATTTTCAGATTTAACATTACTAAAGGAAAAAACATTACTTGAAGGAATAACAGCTTTACCGTTTACCTTCAAACTGTCCAATTCAAATCCTATATTTATAGGATTGAATGAGAAATCAATATTTGTTCCTTCTTTCACTTTTACCTCTCCGTTTGGAGAGATACTTCCATTAGAGCCAGAAGTGGCCCTAATCACAAACTCTTTAGGTATTTTCTTTATACAGACTTTTACTGTTAAGTTTGAATTTACATTTGAAACTGTAAATCTGCCGTTTGTCAAAGAACTTTTTAAATCATTATCTCCAAGCAGAATGGAATAAATATAACAATTGTCATTCACGCTTACGGTAAATGTAGCGCCTTCACCCTGAACTACTTCCACCCTTGTGGGCGAAACTGTACCATTCGAATCGCAAATGGCTTCGACTGTATATTTTATTTGCTCTACAACAGGCTCCTTACATCCAAAAAGGATAGTAAACGCAAAAAGAAGAAAAGTTATCTTTTTCATGGCATTCTATTTTTATCGAAAAAAATCTAACTTCATGGAAAAATAATTGGAACGCGGATAAGACAGATTCCCGTTCTTATAAATTATTCGCAACAAATGTAGAAAAAAGATTCGAAGTAAATGCATGATAATAAGCATTTATCGTGTTATTTATAGAGATTCTATCATTTGTAGACTTCCTGATTGTAATTTTGAAGTATAAACGCAATGCATCTGTGTGTGATTGTGGATTCCTCAAAAAAAGCAAGACTAAAAAATCACGCTCACTCCTGTTTAATTACGCATTCATCCATCTCAATGGGAATTTAAAAAACTCATTCCAATGCTTTTATAAAATCATAAGCATGACTTGCCAAAATCATAAGCATGATTTTTAAAATCGTGAGCATGACTTACCCAAATCATAAGCATGATTTTTTTGTGTCAATATGATCCCTCATTTTTTGCATCATTGTTTATCCTAAATTTCACTGATTTTCTGTATCTTTCCTCTTTAAATCACAGATGCAAACTTATTTCAGTTCATCAATAAACTCTCCAACGCGAAGGATGCGTGCGGCATTTGCTTTGTTAAATAGCAGGTGTTCAAAATCTTTCATCTTTTTTTTCAAATCAACTGTTTTCAGTATTTCAGCGGTAGCCGATTTTAATTCGTCCAGGTTGTGAATGCCCCTTTGCACAGACAAAAAATGGTAGTCTGGTTTGGCTTGTGCCAACAAGAACATAGCATCATAAAAATCCCGACCTTTCTGCCGTGAAAGCATTGCCGATAGTTTCATTGCACATAAAACTTCATTCGTTGGCACCGGAAATGAAAAAAACAAACCACAACCTTTGATATTGGTCATTACCTTATTATAAATGATCTGTTGATCCTGACTTTCTATTTTTATCAGGAATCGCTCGTCTTTGTGTCCTGTCAGACCCAGATCAAAGAGTAATTCCGGAAAATATATATTTCGGCGGAATGCTTTTAATTTATCGCTTTCCTTATCGCGAACTTCCACGCGTATGCCACTACGTTGCAAAAATTGCAAAATGGCATCTGTCATCCCCATAAATTCTTCCTTTGATAAGTTTTTGCAATCAAAATCCAAATCTTCTGAAAACCGGTCGATACCTTTTACCAATCGAAGGTTGGTACCGCCTATAAAAGTAACTTTACGAATATAGGTGGTAGTTGATAAAAAATCAAGTATTAATAACTGCAAGTATTCTTTTAATATATGTTTCTGAAAAACAACATTCTCTCTCAGTGCAGGAGGAAAATAGTTTTTGATGAGTTCCGGTTGAATCATAGTTTATACGTATTTACTAATAAATTAACCCTTTTTTCAAGTGTCTTGTTTTTGGATTGAAGAGTATAGGTTTGCATTAACTCCCAATCAAACTCGTCTTGCATAAAATCTTCATCCAGTCGTAGCCCTTCCAGTTCATTGGCGGTATTATAAAAAGGGTATAAATAAAGCAAGTCAAGGAGGGCCTTTTCAGGTTTGGCAAGTTGTAGCGTTCGTCCATCGGCAATAGATTTAAGGTCATACCCGTACATAAAGTCCTGACGTACGCTTTTGTAAGAAAACTCCCCAAATGAATTTTTAAAATTAGCTGTTTTAAGCGATGTCACACTGGTAATTTGAACCACTGCCTCCGGTATCATTCCATAAAACGCCAATGCAGTATGCAAACTGACATAGGAAGGCTTATAAATTCGATTGGCAAAATACAAGCTAAAATCGGGTTTGCTCAGATACTCGGGAAAAGTGTAATAACCCTGCCTCAATCGTATCAACAATCCCCTCCTTATCCAATGCAAAAAATTATTTCTATCAAAATTCGGTTGCCATGCATATACCTGATTGATGCTAAAACAGCCCAAATCAAACATCTTATTCCTAAACTCCAGGTAATTCATAATATAAAACGTTTCTATTTTGCAGCAAATATAATGCATTATAGAAACAAAACAAAATATATTCACAATTATTCTCTTGTCAACTGCCCACTATAAACTTTCAACTAACTTGTAAAGTTATATTTAATTCTTAATAAACAGATCAGACTTGGTCTTCAAGTGCCTTTGGGAGATTTAAGGGGATACTAATGATTTTATAAAATCATAAGCATAATTTTTTTGCATCAATATGATCCCTCATTTTTTGCATCATTGTTTATCCTAAATTTCACTGATTTTCTGTATCTTTGCAGTCCAAAACAGATCAGGGATAATGAGTAAGACGCAAGTAATTAAAACTTTGAGCCTCATCCCTTTTTTTGATCACTAAATACAAAACACAAAATAATGAGTAATTTTAAACGAACCACCGTAACTTCAGCGCTTCCTTATGCGAATGGACCTGTACACATTGGGCATTTAGCGGGAGTATATGTTCCTGCGGATATTTATGTGCGCTACCTCCGCCTGAAAGGCGAAGAAGTGCTTTTTATCGGCGGCTCTGACGAACACGGTGTACCCATTACCATCAAAGCAAAAAAGGAAGGTGTGACACCGCAGGATATTGTGGACCGATACCACGGCATCATCAAAAAGTCGTTCGAAGAATTTGGTATTTCGTTCGATATTTATTCGCGTACCACATCCAAAACCCACCGCGAACTGGCTTCCGATATTTTTAAAACCATTGATAGTAAAGGCGGTTTTATTGAAAAAACAAACGAGCAATATTACGACGAAACAGCCCAACAATTCCTGGCCGACCGTTATATCACCGGCAAATGCCCGCATTGTGGTAACGAAAATGCGTATGGTGACCAATGCGAATCATGCGGAACCTCGTTGAGCCCAACCGATCTGATTCATCCAAAATCGGCTATCAGCGGATCGGTACCTGTCATGCGCGAAACCAAACACTGGTATCTACCGCTCGATCAGCACGAAACATGGTTGCGTCAGTGGATTCTGGAAGATCATAAAGAATGGAAACCAAACGTGTACGGACAATGTAAAAGCTGGCTCGACATGGGGTTGCAGCCGCGTGCCGTTAGCCGTGACCTCGACTGGGGCATTCCCGTTCCGGTTCCCGGTGCCGAAGGAAAAGTGCTGTACGTGTGGTTCGATGCGCCGATCGGTTATATATCCAATACCAAGGAATTGTGCGACAATCAACCTGAAAAATACGGCAAATGGGAAAAATGGTGGAAACAGGATGATACACGCCTGATCCATTTTATCGGAAAGGATAATATCGTGTTCCACTGCATTGTATTTCCCGCCATGCTCAAAGCCGAAGGTTCGTATATTTTACCCGACAATGTGCCGGCGAATGAATTTCTGAACCTCGAAGGAGATAAAATTTCCACTTCACGCAACTGGGCGGTATGGTTACACGAATACCTCGAGGATTTTCCAGGGAAACAGGACGTGTTGCGTTATGTGCTCACGGCCAATGCACCCGAAACAAAAGACAACGATTTTACATGGAAGGATTTTCAGGCTCGCAACAACAACGAGTTGGTGGCCATTTTCGGGAATTTTATAAATCGGACATTGGTACTGACTCAAAAATATTATAACGGCATTGTCCCTGCTTTAGGCGAGCTGACCGGCTATGACAAACAAACGCTCGACGAATTTGTAAACGTAAAAACCGATGTGGAAAAATTGCTCAACAATTTCCGCTTCCGCGATGCTCAAAAAGAAGCCATGAACCTGGCTCGTATCGGTAACAAATACCTGGCCGACACCGAACCCTGGAAGGTGGCCAAAACGGATATGGACCGTGTGGCAACTATTCTGTACCTGAGCTTGCAGATTGCGGCTAATCTGGCCATTGCTTTCGAACCGTTTTTACCGTTTAGCTCTGAAAAGCTCCGCAGAATGTTGAATCTTTCTACTTTCGACTGGAAAGAATTGGGGCGGATCGACTTGCTGAAAGCCGGTGATATACTTGGAACTCCCGAATTACTGTTCGAAAAAATTGAAGATGAAGCCATGGAAGCACAGGTACAGAAATTGCTCGATACCAAAAAAGCCAACGAAGCTGCTGCTTACAAAGCGGCTCCGGTAAAGGAAAATGTGGCTTTTGAAGATTTTACGAAAATGGATATCCGTGTCGGTACGGTTCTCGATTGTCAGAAAGTGCCGAAAGCCGATAAATTGTTACAATTCCGCATTGCCGATGGACTCGAAGAACGAACCATCCTTTCGGGCATTGCCCAACACTATCCAAATCCGGAAGAACTGATTGGTACGCAGGTTTGTTTTATTGCCAACTTTGAACCGCGCAAACTTCGTGGCATTATGAGCGAAGGCATGATTCTCTCGGCCGAAGATGCCGATGGGAAACTGGTATTGATTCAGCCCAAAGTAAAGGTAACAAACGGGGTGGAAGTGAAATAGTCTGATGAGCATAAGCTGTTAACAATTAATGAAAATATCGATTTTTTTAAAAAATGATCTGGTAACTCTCCTATTCAGGTTACTGATAGCCATTGTTGTAGTCTGGATATTGCGTTGTATATTTTACGTGTACAATACCGACCTGCTCCACATCGAAAATTGGAAGAGCGAGTTACCCTCTCTACTGAAAGGTTCATTCATTTTAGATGCTTCCAATCTGGCTTTTACCTTCAGCTTGTTCGTGGTTTTATCGCTGCTTCCTTTCAAATTCAGGTCAAAGAAAACTTATCAAACAATTCTATTCGTTTGTTTTATGTTGGGAATAATTGTATTGGTGATACTCAACCTTGCCGATACAATCTACTTTCATTATGCATCGAAACGAATCACGATAGATGAATTTACTTACTCCGAGAATGACAATACTCCGTTAATACTGCTGAAATCGATGGGCGAAAACTGGTATCTTCTTTTAATAGGTATCGGTTTGATTATCGGTGCAGTTTGGACTTACCGGAAAATTAAATACAATGCAACGCCTTTAAAAAAATGGATATATTACACTGTTAATTCCCTGATTTTTTTAATAGCTTTAGGTGTCGCTGTGGTTGCAGTCCGTGGTGGTGTTGGCCGTGCTATTCGTCCCATTACCCTGAGCAATGCCGCACAATTCGCCGAATCGCCCATCAAATCTTATATTGTGCTGAATAATCCCTTTTGCATCATTAAAACATTAAATAAAGATCAAACCGATTACACCAGATATTTTTCCGAACCGGAACTTGATTCCTTGTATTATCCTGTTCATAGAGGTTCGGATAAGCAGAACATGAAACGGGAAAATGTGGTGATTTTCATCCTTGAAAGTTTCAGTTACGAACATTCGGCCTATCTGAATCCTGCATTATATCCGGATGGCGTAAAATATACTCCTTTTCTGGATTCGTTGATGCAACAGGGTTTTATTTTTGATAAATGCTACGCAAACGGCAAAAAATCAATCGATGCCCTGCCTTCCGTTTTAGTATCAATTCCTTCGTTCAAAACTCCGTTTGCACTTACACAACAAGCGCTTTCACCTCTGAATGGTTTCGGCACCTTATTGGGCAACGAAGGCTGGGATAGTTGGTTTTTTAATGGTTCCGAAAGGCGATCGATGGGTTTTGTTGCTTTTGCTAAAAGTGCAGGATATAAAAATTTCAGAACCAGGGAAGATTATGAAAAAAAACATGGAACCGATGATTCTGACGGGTATTGGGGAATCTGGGACGAACAATTTCTGCAATACATGGCTCATGAATTGGGGAATGCGAAAGAACCGTTTTTAACGACGACATTTACACTTTCGTCACACCATCCGTTTGTGATTCCGGACAAATACAAAAATATTTTACCAAAAGGAAAAACTAAAGCTCAGCAGTGTGTGGCTTACACCGATATGGCATTGAGAAAATTTTTTCAAATTGCACAAGAAAAGGATTGGTACAAAAACACTCTTTTTGTGTTTGTTGCCGACCATGTGAGTCCCGAAGTGTATGCTCCTGAGAATAAAACGGGCATTGGCAATTCGCATATCATGTATTTTCTATATACTCCCGATGGCTCGATTCAGGGAAGAGATGCTACCGTTACGCAGCAAATTGATATAATGCCAACCGTTTTAGGTCTCCTGGACTATAACAAACCTTATTTTGCATTTGGCAAAGACTATTTTGGCGAGCAAAGCGATAATTTTGCCATCAACTACAATGGAAGCGCTTTTCAGTGGATTACCGACTCGACAAATTATATATTCGATGAAAAAACTACCGGCAATCCCGTCGTCGACCAAAAAGTGAAAGCATTTGTTCAACGCTATTACCTACAAATGGAAAAACGCAAGTTTACGCTTGAGTGATTTTTCACTTAGCTTTTTTACCTGAAGGGGTTAATAAGAGGAACCTGTTTAAAACAAAAAAACTATCCGGGAATGTCTTCGCTTTGAAACAAATTATGTAAGTTTGTGGCGCTGATTATAAAAGCCAATATCCCATGACACAAAAACCAAAAAACGCTCCTGCACGTCTGCTTTCGCTCGACGTAATGCGGGGTATCACTATTTCGGGAATGATTATGGTGAACAATCCCGGAAGCTGGGGTTCCATCTACGCTCCGCTCGGACACGCCAAATGGGACGGATTAACTCCCACCGATCTGGTTTTCCCGTTTTTCATGTTTATCATGGGAGTTTCAATGTTTTTGTCGTACAAAAAATTTGATTTTAAGATATCGAAACAGACTTTTACCAAGTTGTTGCGTCGTTCGGTTTTACTTTTCCTTATTGGATTGGCTATCGGTTGGTTTAGCCTGTTTATGCGCCAGTTCAATGGGTTGCGTGGTGAAGAAATGACTGTTTTTGCTAAAATCTGGGCGGCAATTTCAGACATAGAGCATTTACGTATTTTGGGGGTTTTGCAGCGATTAGCGTTGGTGTCGTTTTTTGGTTCGTTGATTGTCCTGTTGGTGAAACCTAAACGAATTCCGTGGCTGATTGGTTTTATTTTGTTGTTTTACTGGATATTGATAGCAGCGACAAACAGTTATGCAGCAAGCGAAAGCAGTATTATCGCCGTTATCGACCGCGCTGTGTTGGGCGCAACGCACATGTACGCCGAAACACTGGCCGATGGAACTGTAATTCCTTTCGATCCTGAAGGATTACTAAGTACTTTGCCGGGAATCGCTCATGTTTTGCTTGGCTTTTGGGCAGGGAAACTGATTTCGGAAACCAAAGATTTAGGAGGAAAAATTCAGAGCCTGTTTATTTTCGGAACTATAATTTTATTTCTCGGCTTTTTGCTCGATTACGGGTTTCCGATCAACAAAAAAATCTGGAGTTCAAGTTTTGTACTTACAACCTGCGGATTGGGTTCTTTGTTACTCGGACTGCTTATCTGGATTATCGATATAAAGCACAAAAAAAACTGGAGTGTGTTTTTCGAATCGTTTGGCGTGAACCCGATGTTTATTTATGTGATGGCTGCCTTTTTGAGCATTTTACTGGGTAATATAGGCTTTATGAACATGGGAGAATGGACATCTGTTAAAGGATTTGTTTACAACCAATGGCTTTCACCCGTTTTTGGTGATTATCTCGGTTCATTGGTTTTTGCATTGATATTCGTAACTATTTGCTGGTTTATAGGACATATTCTCTATAAGAAAAAGATTTATATAAAGTTGTAGTAGCCCCACCCGACCTCCCCTTGAGGGGAGGAGAAATGTCTTTACAATTAGAGAGATCAATTATCATTGCTTTCTTTTTTCCCTCCGGGGGTCAGGGGATTATAATTAAAGCTATGAACATCGAAGAACTCCGTGAATATTGCTTGAGTCTGAAAGGAACAACCGAATGTTTTCCTTTCGATGATGTTTCGCTGGTACTGAAAGTGCAGGGTAAAATGTTCGCGTTGATTCCACTCGACAATCCTGAAACACAAATAACGCTGAAATGTGATCCGGAAAAGGCCATCACTTTACGTGAAAAATACGATTCCATTACTGCAGCTTATCATTTCAACAAAAAGCATTGGAATTCGGTGAAAATTGACCCGTCTGTTTCGCAACGGTTATTGATTGAACTTATTCAACATTCATACAATCTGGTGGTGGCCGGGCTACCCCGAAAACTAAAAGAGGAATTAAATAACTCGTAATAACCAAAAATTCCTTTAGAACAATATATGAGAATTGTCATTCAAAGAGTCAACGAAGCATCGGTAGAGATTGACGGGAAAATAAAATCTTCCATCGGAGTTGGGTTATTGGTGCTGGTTGGTATTGAAGAAGCCGACACTAAAGAAGATAGCGATTGGCTTGCCGGAAAACTAACGGGATTGCGTATCTTTGACGATGAAAATGGAGTGATGAATCGTTCGGTAACGGAAATTGATGGTGAAGTATTGATTGTGAGCCAATTTACGCTTCATGCCATGACACGGAAAGGGAATCGTCCTTCGTACATAAAAGCAGCCAAACACGAAACAGC
>JAJFVH010000068.1 GCA_021371875.1 Bacteroidales bacterium | reverse complement strand
TTTATTGGATTTTGTCTTGTTTGGCAGACTTATCCACAGTATGTGCCTGATAATGTTCGTATTCCTCCGACCGGAAATTTGCCGCCGGCTTCCTTCAGATTCCACCTCGCGATGGACACCCTTGCCTTTAGCTAATGGTTGGCAACTGATAGCCCCCATAACGGACTTGAACCGTCAAATATACTCGCCATGCTCGGCGCACCAATAAATGGATAGTCAGATGATACTGACTATCCATTTCGTTTATATTGATCATATCCTAAGCTGGGATCCAAAAAAAAATCGACTAAAAAAATTACTGTTTTTGCTTATACTTTTATTTCTTAATCAATTTAAGAATTTCTTTTCCTGCCATAAAATAGGTTCCGGTGGCATACACATGCCATTGGTAATCGAAAAACGGGAATGGATTTGCCGCCACTTGCTGTACATATCCCAAACGACCCTGATTGTTGATATTGTTGGTTAATGCTGTCCAGGCTTTTAAAACATTGGACTTGTATTTAACATCGATAAGACCGTTGTTAATGCCCCACGCCAAAGCAAAAGTATAAAACGCACTTCCACTCGATTCGCCCTGATTCAGTTCTTCCGGATCGAGCAGGCTTACTGTCCATAAACCATCGGAACGTTGCAACGAAAGCAGTTTCGTAGTCATTTCTTTAAATTGAGTTTCGTATTTAGGACGATCGGGATAATCTTTGGGCATCAAATCGAGTACACGTACCAACCCGCCGACTACCCAACCATTGCCTCTTGCCCAAAACACTTTTTTCCCGTTTTTCGATTTTCGGGTGAAGAAGCTATCATCGCGATAGTAGAGTGAATCTTCTTTTGAATATAAATAGTCGGATGTTTTCCACCAATGGGTATTCATATAGTCGAGATATTTTTTCTCGCCGGTAATTTTTGTTATATGAGCAAATACCTGCGGAGCCATGTAAAGTGCATCGCACCAGGTCCACCACTCGAAAGCGTGCGGGTTATTTTTTTCATTGATAGACATATTGGCATTTTTAAAACCCCGAGCCAGATAAATATCGAGTGTAAATCTGGTTTTATCAATTGTTTCTGGATTTTTAGTAATATCGTATAACGAAGCCCAAACATCGGTGATAGTCATCCGGTCGGCATGGAAAATATCACTTAGCGGTTGCCATTTGGCTGCTTGCCCCACGTTCAGCAATTCGTTCAGATAACGTTGATCGTTGGTGATTTTGTACAGTTCGGTCAATCCCACATAAAAGGCGCCCCACAACCAATCGGTACGGTTCGATTTATCGGGATTTGCCAATTGCCAATCGGCAGCCTGACACATTTTAGCAACAATCTGAGCCGAATCAAGCGGATTTGTTGTAACCGGCGAAGGCAAACAACTTTTAATGGAAGTCAGGTAACGGTCTTTGAATGCAAGGTTTTTTCCACCACCCGTTAATCCATAGTGATAATAACGCGTATTCTGCATCCACAGCAACTGCAAGTTGTTATCAGCCTTTGCACCTGGCACGGCATAAGGCCGGACATTGTCTTTCGTCGATCCTTTCGTAATATTTTCGACAATCCAGGACTTTCCGTTCGGACGAAGCGTCCATTTTTCAATTTCAAAAACGCTGTCGCGATTCACCGAAAGATAGAGTGTGTTGGGTGTTTCTTTATCAATACTGATACCTCCAGAATAATTCGGCTCCGGTTCCGTTCTACCTTTGGGAGTTTGAGGGAACCAACGACCAGAATTAATCAGATCGGAATTTTGCCATTTTTGCCCGTTCCAGACAGCATAACAATAAATGTGAGCCGAATCGGTCGGGAATTTTGTATAAGCAATCACAGGATTGCCTGCCGCATCTTCGGCAATATCCCACACCCAGGTTTTTTGGTCTGTCAGCTTTGCATCGTACACCACGTCGGCTTCGCGTGGAGAAACCGCTTCATCGCTTATATCTTTGATTTTAGCGCCATTGGCTTTGAAAAAAGCGCCCTTTTGGTAATACATATAATAAACGCTGTTTTGTTTCTCGTCGCGCGGATGACCATCGGTAAACAGGATATGGATTTTATCTTTTCCCGAAGAAAATACTTTTACATAAGGACGACGGAAACCATAACTGCGCTCGGGCAAAACAAATATTTTGCCAGTACTCCAGTTTTCACCATTATCGGTTGAAGTCGAAAAAGTCGGTTTCCCATCCAACCCGCGCCAGAAAAGAAATATTTTATTGTTTTCGGCCGACAATTGTATGGGGCAATAATAGGTATACGAGTTTTCCCAGCCGGAATATTTTTTTGTATCATTCAGGTCGAGCAGTTTCGGGGTATTCCACTGCGTAACATCTTCCGGAAATTTCGATTTTATTAAATGAATAGGCTCGGTTGAAGCATGTTTACTGAAAAACACCATGATATAGCCTTGTTTATCAATCAGTATTGATGGGCTGTCGTGATCATCAACCTCGAGTTTGTCAAATAATTTCCAACTTTGCATTTGCCTGGTCGTATGGTCGTAGCTTGCTACAAAGACATCGCCGTAGCTATCAATCCAGCCGGTGTAGGTGCGTTTATGCACGCCTTCGTAATAAACAGCCCTGGGATCGGAAAACCAACACCAAGCGCCATCGAAAGCAAAAGATTGAAATGTTTCGGAATTTTTACCGCTTTTCTTTTCTGGTTTTTGTTTGGCAAACTGGCTGAATGCAGCTAAATAAAAACACAGGAATGCAGATAAGAAAATTAGTTTATTGGGGCGTTTCATAGATATTTTTTGAAATTAAAATTGATAGCTGTAAAATTACGGTTTCACAGGAATAAACATATTAAAATCCAAAGATTCTTACTTACAAAGTTATTTTTTCTATAACAAGATAAATGAGGCTGACCCAAACATGATCAGAGACAGCCTCAAAAAAAATATAGCAATAAGGGGAATTCGTTTTCCTGAAAAAGAGATTATAACGTTTTTAGTTACTTTTGAGAAATGGGTTTAATCACAAAACCATAACTGTATTCTTTTCCCTGTAAACGATACTGATCGTGCGGCAATGCTCCCCAACTATTATCTCCACCCACACCTCGTTGTGCCAGATCGACGCATACAACGACTTCGTTCCGGGGTGTAATATCATTGATATGACGGTATTTCTTTGTTAATCCCGGGTCAAAATCTTCGGGATAGTTGTTCAAGGCGCTAACGCCCAATGGTTGTAACCCTGTTATTTGAATACCGTTCCCCGAATTGTCGGTGAGAGTCAGCCAGCGGATATCTGTTTTGTAACCATTTTCTTGCGGACGGGTATACGGAACATACTGATCAGCTACTTTGCTTTGATAAATTCCTTTGAAGGAAGCCGTATTTCTGTCCGCATAATTTTCCCACGGGCCACGACCGTAATATTCAAAATTATCAAATGACTTATTCAAGGTGAATATCATGCCAAAACGCGGCATTTCGGGCAATTTATTCGTCCCTGCCTTGTACGAAGAAATTATAGTCAGACTTCCATCTGCGTCCAGTGTGTAAGTAATGGTATAAGCCGATGCCACATCGTTAAGAACAAGATTTGCCACGACACTCGTTTTTTCTGAATCTTGTTTTACTTCAATGTCGTTCAGTGTAATATTCCTGCCAGCCGTTCTCCATACGTTACTTGTAACCTGCATATTATTTCCGAAATCGTTGTCGGTTGGAGCGCGCCAGAAATTCGGAACAGGCATTTGATTGAAGAATCTTCTTTTTTCAGAACTATACCGCTGAATCAATCCGCTGATTTTGCTAATTTCGACTTCAACATCGCCTGCGCTAAGCGAAATACTATTTTTATAATCCGTAACTTTTGGCGTTCCACCGGTTTTCACGGCTTTTGTAAAAAATCTTTCTTCACCCAGTACAAACTGTTCGCGGGCCACTTCATGACCCTGGGGAAGCGCTTCGCTACCATAGCGCGTGTAGGCAAATATATTCAAGGCTCGCTCAACTCCATCTTTCGACTGAAGTTCAGGCAGTTCAAGTGTTATTTGTTTTTTGGATTGCGGAGCAAGTTTAATATCCAGGCTTCCGCTCTTGATAACTTTGCCATTTTCCAACACTTCGTATTTAAAAAGGTAATTGTCGAGATTGGTGTATCCGAATCCGTTTTCTACACTGATAATACCTTTTCCAAGATCAATCGCTTTGAAAAGAATATCCTGGTACACTTTTTTCACTTCAAAAGCTCCCGGGTGCGGCGTCCGGTCGGGCCATACCAATCCGTTGTGACAAAAATTTTCGTCATTAGTATAATGCTGACTGCCCATATCACCACCGTAAGCCCAGTATTTCCGTCCTACTTCATCGGTCATCTGGAATCCCTGGTCGACCCAATCCCATATAAATCCACCCTGCATGTTTTTACTGCTGTGTATAATATCCCAGTATTCCTGGAAATTACCACTGCTGTTACCCATGGCATGGGAATACTCACACATTATATACGGACGTTTTACATTTTCACGTTGAGCATATTCTTTCATATTCCTGATAGATGGATACATCGGACAAATAATATCGGTATTTTCGTGTTCACCAGCCTGTTCGAATTGAACCACCCGTGTTTTATCGCGTTTCTTAATCCATGCGTAGGTTTTTTTAAACACATCGCCATTGCTCGCTTCGTTTCCTAATGACCAGATGATGACAGCCGGAAAGTTTTTATCGCGTTCAACAAGGCTGTAAGTCCTGTCCAAATGGGCGTTATCCCAAAGTGGATTGAAAGCCATATTCTCCCTTCCGTAACCCATTCCATGACTTTCAATATTGGCTTCGTCCACCAGAAATAAACCGTATTGATTGCAAAGTTTCACCCATGTCAGGTTATTCGGGTAATGGCTGCATCGCACGGCATTAATGTTTAATTGTTTCATCATGCGGATGTCTTTAAGCATCGTCTCTTTATCCTGAAAGTGTCCTGTGATGGGATTGTGTTCGTGTATATTCACCCCATGCACCATGATACGAATACCGTTTACGAGCAATTGACCGTTTTTCAACTCCACTTTACGGAATCCAATCTGAGTACCAACTGTTTCAATAAACCTGCTGTTTTCATCTTTAAGCGTAAGCAATAAAGTATACAGGTTCGGCGTTTCATTGCTCCACAATTTTGGAGATGAAACCTTTTGATTTAACGAAATTGAATCAAAAGCGTTAGCCGCAACATTTATTTTCAATGTTTTAAAGAAAACTTCTTTCCCCGAAGCATCCACCAACCTAGCTTCTACCATCTGGTTATTTTTTGCAACCGGATTCATGTTTTTCAGTTTAATATCAACCGACAGACTAGCGTTTTTGTACGAAGCATCCAAATCGGGTCGTGCAAAAAAATCGGCAATGCGAATATTGTCTGTGCTGTAAAGATAAACATTCCGGTCGATGCCCGATAAACGCCAAAAATCCTGATCTTCGAGGTAAGAGCCATCGCTCCAGCGATAAACTTCAATGGCTACCAGATTTTTTCCGGGTTTTACATATTTTGTTATGTCAAATTCTGCCGGGCTTTTGGTATTTTCGGTATATCCTACTTTTTCGCCGTTCACCCAAACGTACATAGCCGATGTTCCTGCTTCGAAATGCAAATATACACGGCGACCGTCCCATGTTTGCGGAATGTCAAAATAACGGCGATACGAACCTACCGGATTATCGGAATGGTCAATATAAGGCGGATTTTTCGGAAACGGATATGTAATGTTGGTATAAATCGGGATTCCGTATCCTTTCAGTTCCCAATTTGAGGGCACTGAAATTTCATTCCAGTTTGTGGAAACGAAGTCTGTTTTAAAGAAATCTTTTGGCCGCTGATCGGGTGTAGGCGACCATGCAAATTTCCAGGTTCCGTTTAAACTCAAAAACCAGGGAGAACGGGTATAATCGTCGGCAACGGCCGATGATTCATCAGCGTAAGGAAGAAATGCGGCACGCGCAGGTTCCCTGTTAATTTGAAAAACCGAAGGATTTTCCCAATCGTTAACAATAGGCTTCTCTTGAGCAAAAGTAACAGAAAAAAGGGTTGCAACGATACAAATTAAAATGGATTTTTTTTTCATGGATAATAGATTATTATTTTAGACAACACAATTGATTAAAAATTCCGGGTTACATAAAATTCAATTAATACAAGACATTACAAGATATTTGATTCCTTGATTGAAATACTATCTCGATTTTTAATCAGAATCAGATATGCAAAAATAGGCTACTGCTGTTAAATCTACTTCCAAAATAGATTCAATTTCCTCTGTTTTTGAATCATCGGGATAAAAAAACAGGCATAAAATCAGATTTCACGCCCATTTTCGGTACCTGTAATGTTTTCTTAGTAAAAAACAAGAAAATCACGTTCCATTTTTTCAGGCAATTTCTTATTCCATTTGATTATGTTTTTCCTCCATTATTACAAAAGTTCAAGCGAAATAATCGATTTTGCGGGAAGCATTACAGAAAGTCCGCTTTTGGTTACTTTTGCACCCTTGAAAATGGCAGGAACTACTGCATTCGGGTTATCGAATGCATTATAAGAGTCAATGCTTTTGGCTGTCAGGATAGTTCCGGTAACTTTTGAAATCTTCACATTTGCCAGATCGATTTCAATATTTTGTTCTTTGTCAGGATTGATATTTGCCAGCGTGATATGAATCGAACCATTGGAATCTTTCGACGCCGAGGCACTCACGGAAGGAAACATTTTATTGTTCGAAGAAAGCTCATCACACTGAATATCGAGGGGTAGATATGTAGCTCCCATGTGTTTTTTGTACATATCAAACACATAATAGGTAGGAGTCAGAACCATTTTCGGGCCATCGGTCAAAATCATTGCCTGGAGCACATTCACAACTTGAGCAATGTTAGCCATCTTCACACGTTCGCTGTACTTGTTGAAAATATTCAAGGTCAGGGCTGCCACAAAAGCATCGCGCATGGTATTTTGCTGAAAGAGAAATCCGGGGTGAGTTCCGGGTTCCTGATCCCACCAGGTTCCCCATTCATCCACTAATAAGCCGATTCTATTCTGCGGATCATATTTATCCATGATGGCGATATGTTTTTTCACCACATCTTCAATTTCGAGGCATTTGCCCATTGTCCATAAATAATCGGCTTTATCGAATTTAGTGGCCGAACCTTTGCTTCCATCCCAACCTTTTACAGTATAATAATGGAGCGAAATGCCTTTCATGCGCGTGCCGACTTTTTTCATCAGCACTTCCGTCCAGTTGTAATCATAATCGCTGGCGCCACTGGCAATTTTGTACAGCCTGTTACCATCAAATTCGCGGCAATAAGTGGAATAGCGACGAAAAAGGTCGGCATAATACTCGGGAGTCATGCTGCCTCCGCAACCCCAACTTTCGTTTCCCACGCCCAGATATTTAACTTTCCAGGGTTTCTCACGACCATTCTGACGACGCAGATTAGCCATAGGGCTGTCGCCATCGGATGTTGTATATTCCACCCATTTAGCCAGTTCTTCGACTGTTCCGCTACCCACGTTTCCGCTCAGGTAAGGTTCACAACCGAGCATTTCGCACAAATTCAGAAACTCGTGCGTACCGAAACTATTGTCTTCTACCACGCCACCCCAGTTGTTATTCACCATTTTAGGGCGTTTTTCTTTCGGGCCAATACCGTCCATCCAATGATACTCATCGGCAAAGCATCCTCCCGGCCAACGCAAAACGGGAATCTGAAGTTGCTTCAACGCGTTGAGCACATCATTGCGGTAACCATTGGTGTTAGGAATCGGCGAGTTTTCGCCTACCCAGATTCCTCCGTAGATACAAGTGCCAAGGTGCTCGGCAAACTGTCCGTAAATTTCTTTGTTAATTTGTGTTTTGCCCTGGTCGGCATAAATGGTGATTTTTGTAGGAGTGTTTTGCGCCATCAAGGGCAGAAAACTCACCATTAAAATTGAAAAAAACATTTTTTTCATTGTGTTTGCTGTTTTTGTTGATTGTTAGATGTTAGAAATACTAAATTGAATGCGTCTTCAACTGCGTTTAAATGACATTATAAACAGGTTCTAATTTCTTGGAATCCAGACTTTCATTTCGTCAGCGCCCCGGTTGTTCCATATAAAATACGGGATGGCCGTTATTTTCTGCGATTGTTTAGCCAGTTCGCCTGTAATAAGCGCTTCACCTGAAATTTTGACTACTCCGCCCAGCATGTCAGGTACAAACGTTTCCGATAATTTTGAAGAATCAGGCAAAATCAGTTTGTTAAGTTGCGTACCGTTGTCTACACCTTCGAGACAATACACGATAGGACCACGTTCAATAACCACTTTCCCCGAATTTTCAGCAACATTTTTATTGGCTTCAACCCGGCGAATACTCATTGGAAGCACGAAATTTACCACATCGCCTCGTTTCCATTTGCGGTCAATTACAGCGTAACCTTTATCCGATTTATAGCGAACAACTTCACCATTAACGATCACGGAAACAGAACCCATCTCAGGATTGACAAAAGAATACAGGTCGCTTGGTACAGGCTGGTTATCAGCCCAACCCGGTATGCGCAGGTATAAGGCAAATTGGCTCGTCTTTTCAGGAATAACCGAAATTTTCACCTTACCATCCCATGGATATTGGGTTTCCTGAGCAATTGTCACCACGACTTCTTTATTCAACTGAATGGTTGATGAACTTTGAACAAACAAGTTCACATACACCTTATTATGTCCCTGAGCATAGATATAACCGGGGACAGAAGGCAGAAACCGGCATAAATTGGTGGGGCAACACGAACAGTCGAACCAGGGCTGTCGGGTTAAAGTTTCACCGCTGTTAAATTTATAATGAAGATCGCATTCCAACGGATTTGGATAAAAAAAGGTTTTCCCGTCAAGTCCGACTCCCGAAATAACTCCATTGTACAAACTTCGTTCAAGCACATCGATGTATTTCGATTCACCGTGCAGCAAAAACATACGATAGTTCCAGTAAACATTGGCAATAGCAGCACAAGTTTCGTTATAAGCAGTCAGATTTGGCAACTCATAATTATCTCCAAAAGCTTCGCCCTGATGGCGTGAACCAATTCCTCCCGTTATGTATAGTTTTTTAGAAACCATGTTGTCCCAAATCTTATCGATAGCCGATAAGTATTCTGCATTGTCAGTTAGCGCAGCTACATCGGCCACTCCCGAATAAAGATAACCGGCCCGGACGGCATGGCCAACAGCCTCATCTTGTTGAATAACCGGTTTATGATCTTGAGAGTACGCCTTTTTCGAATCGTTTACTTTGCCCCGGCAGTCAATAAAAAATCCGGCCAAATCAAGGTACCTTTTCACTCCGGTAATATGGTATAGTTTCACCAACCCCATCTCCACAATTTCGTGACCGGGAGCATCATTGCGTTTTCCGGGACCAAACACCTGCGTAAGCAGGTCGGCATTTTTCAGGGCAATATCCAAAAAATTACGTTTCCCGGTAGCCAGGTAATGCGCCGATGCTGCTTCAAATAAATGTCCGGAATTATAAAGTTCGTGACTCATTTGCGATTCATTTACCCATCGGTCTTTACCCGCCCAGTCATGAGGATGAAGTGGGTCAATAGTTCCTGCTGTATACAAATATCCATCAGGTTCCTGCGCTTTTCCGACAATATTGATCAAACTATCCACGTAGCGGTCGAGTTTCGGATCGGGATGAACACTCATGGAGTAAGAGGCCCCTTCGATGATTTTGTAAATATCGGTATCATCAAAAGGGAAAGTTGTTAAAAATTTACCTCTCTTCTCGGCAGCCAAGACAAAGTTTTCGACTCTCCCGGTTTCTTCGCATTTTTTAAACGAAGCAGGAATGGTAACGGTACGATTTGTCTCAATTTTAGGTAACCAAAATTGATCAGTGATAGTAACACGGTTGAAAGATATGCCCTGAATAGCATAACCAACAGTCGTCTGTGCCGGACTTATCGATGCTACGAACGAAAGAAAAAACAGCCCGTTTTTAATTTTCATGATTAATTATTAAAATAATTGCGTATTAAAATTTCTTTATTACTTTTTTGCCATTATAGAATATCGTTTTATTGAATGCCTTTGATGATTCCAACCCTGTACCTTGTCCTTTCCCAACTAAAATAACATTAAATGTTCGTTTTTTCAACATCACGGGAAATTCTCCCTTCCTGTCATTAATAGTCAGCTCTTTTGTCTTGTCGTTCCATCTAAAAGTAATGGTAGAATAAATACCTTTTTCGTAGTTATAATTATCATTCTCGTCTTCATAAAGAGAAAATTCGCCATCAGCTCCGGGATAAATGCGAATTTCCAGGTTGTCCCATTTCTTTTCAGTTGCATATTGTACTTTGGGTCCCCACGGTAAAATGGAACCTGCTTTTATATAAAGTGGAATAATATCAACCGGAGATGCTTTATCTACTTCCTGACCGCCATTGATTTTCACCCCTGTCCAGAAATCATACCATTCAGCGCCTGCCGGCAAATACACCTTACGGGTTTTTACTTTACTGAAATCTTCCTCGGGATTTTGGTTATCAGGCTTAACGTACATTGGGCTTAATACCGGAGCTACCAGAATTGAACGGCCGAACATATATTCGTCGGTCATGTTCTGCACTTTTTTGTCTGAGGCAAAATCAAGGACGAGAGCCCGCATAAAGCTTTCGGAATGCGAAGTTACTCCCCACGCGCTTGAATAAATATATGGCAACAACCGATAACGGAAGTTTATGTACTTTTCAATAGCATCGTACGACCAATCGCCTGATTTGCCAAACTGGTAAATTTCACGTGGAGCATCTGTTCCATGCGAACGCATCATGGGCGTAAAGGTAGCGAATTGCACCCAACGAACATACAATTCATGGTAAGTTTTTAGTTTTAAAGCATTCTGACCATTATATTTCCACAAGAAGAAACCTCCTATGTCGGCGTTCCAGTAAGGAATTCCGCTTAGGGAAAAGTTCAAAGCAGCCGGAATTTGTTTTTGCAATGTCTCCCAGCTCGACACAATATCGCCCGACCATGAATTGGCGGCAAAACGTTGCTGTCCGGCAAAGGCTGAACGGGTAAGAATGCACACCCTTTTTTCGGACGTGGTGGCGCGTTGATGCTCGTAAACACC
>JAJFVH010000067.1 GCA_021371875.1 Bacteroidales bacterium | reverse complement strand
TGTGTTTATAATTTATATATCTGCCCCCTAACCCCCTAAAGGGGGAATAATACAGGTACTTTGAGTTTTGTTATTTTATAATCATCTCCTTGTGTGTCCTAAATTTTTATTCGGTCATGGGTGTTTCATCTGTTTATTTTTTCTTTTGTCCTCTCGATTTCGGTTTCCCGTATTTATTACGCATCGCTTCCGCCCGGCGTACTTTCATATTCACTTTTTTATTTTTGTCCTTTTTCTCGTGAAAAGCCGCACCGTTTTCTTCTTTTTTAGGCAAAGTTACCAATACATTTTTCATGGTCACTTTAGGCAATTCATCTTCGGTGAGTTCTTTCGAGATGTCAACTTCTTCAGGCATTTTCATCATGGGTATTTTGATCCCCATTAATTCTTCTATGTTTTTGCGATAATCGGTATCGGCTTTAGTAATAAACGCCAGCGCAACCCCTTTTTTATCGGCACGTCCCGTACGACCAATGCGGTGCATATAACTTTCGGGAACTTCGGGAATATCAAAATTCACCACATGCGTTATATCGTCGAAATCGAGTCCGCGGGCAACGATATCGGTAGCAATCAACACACGCAATTTATTGTTATTGAATGATCTGAATGCTTCGAAACGATTATTCTGCGATTTGTTGGAGTGAATAACGCCAATACTTTCGGGAAACAAGGGAGAAATTCTTTCGAACACATCATCGGCCATTTTTTTAGTCGAAACAAAGACCAACACCTTGGCAAACTCAGGATGCGTTTTCAACAGGAATCCGAGTAAATTTATTTTCGTATTGAAATTCGGCACTTTAATGCCGGCTTGCTTGATGTTTTCGAGCGGTGTCCCAGTGCGTGCGGCTTCGATTTCGAGCGGATCGACAAAAAAATCGGCAATAAAAACTTTCAGTTCCTCAGTGATGGTTGCCGAAAACATCAGGTTCTGGCGTTTTATTGGCAATAAGTCGATGATACGAATTAATTGCGGGCGGAAACCGAGATTCAACATTTCGTCCACTTCGTCGATTATAAAACGCTTTACGGATTTCAGCTTCAAACTGCCGTTCAATACAAAATCGAGCAAACGTCCCGGAGTAGCCACCAGCACATCCAATCCGGCCAGTATGAGTGGAGTTTGTTGCACCATATTTACTCCACCATAAACACCTGCCACACGAATCTGCATGTATTTCGCCAGTTTTTCCACATCGTCGACAACCTGTAAAACAAGTTCACGTGTCGGGACAACAATCAGTATGGTAGGGTTTTTCTCTTTCGAAAACCTCCACTGACGCAAACAAGGCAACAAATAAGAAATGGTTTTCCCGGTTCCGGTCTGTGCTATTCCCACAACATCCCTCCCCGACATAATCACCGGAAAAGCTTTTTCCTGAATGGTAGTGGGTTGGGTAATTTTCAGGTCGTTCAGGGCGTTGGCCAGGGGTGTATTTATATTGAAATCGGTAAATTGCATCGTATGTGGATTGAAATTTTGTGCAAAGATACTTCAAAGTTGCGAGACCCCCAACCCTCCCGCCAAAAGGAAGAGAGCTAAAAACCTGCCATACTGTAAAGTTAATTGCAGATGCACTGTAGACTTTTCTTTCTCCCGAACCTCCACTTGCAAGAGATTTGTATATTATTACGGCGCTAACCTTTCAATTTTCCATTCATTTTCATTGATCAAACTAAAATACAACCTGTCATGCAAGCGGTTAGGCCGTCCTTGCCAGAATTCAAAGCTCAACGGACGTACCAGGTATCCCCCCCAATGGGGAGGTTTTGGTACATTTTCGCCGAATTGTTTTTTATAATTATCGTACTGCACGTCTAATATTTCATGATTTTCAATGACCCGGCTTTGCGGCGAAGCCCAGGCACCCAACTGGCTGTCGACCGGACGCGACTTGAAATAATCAACCGACACATTTTCAGGTAACTTCTCCGCCTTGCCGGTGATCCTGACTTGCCTTTC
The DNA here is from genome assembly GCA_021371875.1 of Bacteroidales bacterium. Classification (GTDB taxonomy): domain Bacteria; phylum Bacteroidota; class Bacteroidia; order Bacteroidales; family Paludibacteraceae; genus Paludibacter. The sequence goes on along the minus strand of JAJFVH010000067.1, from coordinate 11,715 downwards.
AAGGGTTTGCCAGAAAAACAAAATTGAAACACGGTTGTTGCCAGCTATTTGCCTTGCTTTATTTCCTTCGTAATTGGTATAAAATGCTAACCCGTTTTCAGAAAAATCTTTCAGCAGAACAACTCTCGAATGAGGCTGCCAGTGGCTGTCGACTGTCGAAATCACCATAGCGGTCGGTTCGGGTTCTTCACTGTCAATAGCCGCTTGCAACCATAATTTGAATTGTTCGAAAGGATTTGAATGAATCTCCTTTTCGGTCAATGCAGAAAATTCATACTGTTTTCGTATATCGCGTAACATAATTTAAAAATTTATAGCTTATCCGGTAAACAAATAAATACTGAATAGGTTTATCGCAGATACAATTTTTGATTTTTCAACGGGAATAAATCGATTGAAAAGAACGGCAAATTATTTCTAATTAAAACTTTATTGCCCCATAACTTACAAGTTGAAATCTTTGTGTAAATGCCTCATTTTGTTGAAATCTTTTCTTCATATTTCAGGCTTTTTTCCAAAAGAAACACTACTTTTGGTATCCAAACCCATATAATTTTCTCCCACATGAAAGATATGTTAAAAAGCCGACACATAGGCGTTTCGGAAAAGGAAGAAGTCCAAATGCTTGAATTGATAGGCGCAAAGTCGCTCGAAGAACTGATAGACCAAACTATTCCGAAAAATATCAGGCTCAAAAATCCAATTGAACTTCCCGAACCGTTGACCGAGCATCAGTTTGCAAAACATATAGCCGGAATCGCCTCCAAAAACAAAGTCTGCACTTCTTATATCGGACAAGGTTGGTACGGGACCATTACCCCGGCCGTGATCATGCGCAATATTTTCGAAAATCCGTCGTGGTACACTTCTTATACGCCCTACCAGGCTGAAATCTCGCAAGGAAGGCTCGAAGCTTTGCTTAATTTCCAAACCGCAGTTTCCGATTTTACGGGACTCCCGCTTGCCAATGCATCCTTGCTCGACGAAGCCACAGCCGGCGCCGAGGCTGCTACCATGATGTACAATCTCCGTAGCCGTGACCAGGTAAAAGCTGAGGCCAATATCCTTTTCGTGGATAAAAATGTATTTCCGCAAACCCTCGCTGTAATCGCAACCCGAACCAAAGCACAGGGAATCAGGCTGGAAATTGGAAATTACGCTTCATGTAAATTCAGCGATAGACATTTTGGAGCCATAGTTCAATATCCGAATTCGGACGGGAATATTGAAAGTTATGCCGGTTTCGTAACCAAAGCACATGATAAAAACTGCAAGGTAGCCGTGGCTGCCGATATCCTGAGCTTAGCATTGTTAACTCCTCCGGGCGAATGGGGCGCCGATATTGCTTTCGGCTCGACACAACGCTGGGGAATACCTATGAACTTTGGCGGCCCGGCTGCAGCCTATTTTGCCACGCGCGATGAATTCAAACGCGATATGCCCGGACGGATTATCGGCATCAGCAAAGATGCCAACGGAAAACCCGCCCTGCGTATGGCTTTGCAAACCCGCGAACAACATATTAAACGCGAAAAAGCCACCTCGAATATTTGTACAGCACAAGCGTTACTGGCTTCGATGGCAGGCATGTACACCGTATATCACGGTGCCGAAGGAATCAAAACCATTGCCCGACGCATTCATACCATTGCCACCTACATCAACGAAATTCTTCCTGTTTACGGTTACACGCAAGAAAACGAGAATTTCTTCGATACATTGAAAATCACTCTTCCTGAAAATATTTCAATAGAGGATTTCAAATCCGTAGCACTGGAATACGAAGTTAATTTTCGCTATTTCGAAACCGGTGAAATCGGAATCAGTTTTGATGAAACTACCGACACGGACGACGTAAATGCCTTGATTGAAATACTGGCAGCAGTTGTTGACAATGCAGCCGTTTATGCCGAGGAAGACGATTTGGAAAATTTGCAATCGTTCGACGAAAGTTTTGAACGCAAATCGCCCTATCTCACTTATGAGATTTTCAACAAATACCACAGCGAAACGGAGATGATGCGTTATATCAAAAAACTCGAACGCCGCGATATTTCACTTACTCATTCCATGATTTCGCTCGGTTCGTGTACGATGAAGTTAAATGCCGCATCGGAAATGTTGCCTTTGAGCCGCCCTGAATTCAACGCAATGCATCCTTTGGCTCCTAAAGATCAAACCGAAGGTTATAATAAACTGATTTCGGAGCTGGAAAGTTATTTATCGGTTATTACCGGTTTTGTAGCATGCAGCTTTCAACCCAACTCCGGTGCCGCCGGCGAATTCGCAGGCTTACTGACTATTAAAGCATATTTCGAATCGAAAGGCGAAACACAACGCAAAACCGTTCTGATTCCGGCTTCGGCACACGGCACAAATCCTGCCTCGGCACATCAGGCAGGCCTGGAGATTCTTGTTGTAAAATGCGACGAAAAAGGAAATACCGATTTGACGGATTGGAAAGAAAAAGCCAAAGCCAACAAAGAAAATTTATTGGGTTGCATGATTACTTATCCTTCGACGCACGGGATTTTCGAGTCGACGATTAAGGAGATGTGCCAAATAATCCACGAAAATGGCGGACAGGTTTATATGGATGGCGCCAACATGAATGCACAGGTTGGTTTGACGAACCCGGGAACCATCGGCGCAGATGTTTGCCACCTGAATTTACATAAAACTTTTGCCATTCCGCATGGTGGCGGTGGTCCGGGTGTGGGCCCGATTTGCGTAGCCGGACATTTGAAAGCTTTTTTACCAAGTACCAAAAACGGTTTAAATACAGTTTCGGCAGCGCCTTACGGCAGCGCCGGCATTTTACCTATTACATACGGATATATTCGCATGTTGGGCGAAGAAGGATTAACCGCATCGACAAAATATGCCATTTTAAATGCCAATTACCTGGCAGCTAAACTCAAGAACAGTTACGGCGTGCTTTACACCGGCGAAAACGGACGTGTAGGACATGAGTTGATTCTTGAATGCCGCAATTTTAAAGTATCGGGCATAACCGAAACCGATATTGCCAAACGATTGATGGATTACGGCTTCCACGCTCCCACCCTTTCGTTCCCTGTTCATGGTACTTTGATGATAGAACCGACAGAAAGCGAATCGCTGGCTGAGCTGGATCGTTTTGCTGAAGCCATGTTACAGATTTACGAAGAAATAAAAGAAGTGGAAAACGAAACTGCTGACAAAACCGATAATGTCCTGCTCAACGCACCGCATCCTGAATATGCTATTGTTTCCGATGAATGGAATCATCCCTACAGCCGTACCAAAGCAGCTTATCCGGCTGATTGGGTGTCCGAAAACAAATTCTGGGTAAACGTGGCGCGCGTGGATAATGCTTACGGCGACCGCAACCTGATATGTACCTGCCGGCCGACTGCGGATTGGGAGTAAAAAAACTTCGCTCAGACTGAAACTTAAACTATCCAACGACTGCAAATCTTAATCCCTTTCTCGTCCAAGTCTGATAAATTAAACACCCTGCATAGTTCAAAGGCTGAGCGAAGCGAGGGACTTGGACTGATAATATTATGAAATTTTCAACTTCAAATATCAGTTTATAAACTGATTTATTTCCAGCACAAGTTATCTTGCCTGTGGCGAGACTAAACTTGCGCTATCCTCATTCTGCAAATGAATAGACCCGCGCCAGACAAGAGGAAACAAACCTCCAATCGAATGAAGTCAGAGGTTTATTTTTCAGATAATTAAATTGTTTACAGAGAATTTACCCGATACTTATCTTGAACGGATCGTTATCATAGCTATCTTTAGTTTGCAAATTTGCCTCCGGATCACCAAACGGAGATACATCCGACTGCAATACTAATGATATCTCATTATCCAATCTGATGCGTTCCACTTGAGGGGTTTTATATATACGCTTTTGGGTCGTTTCCATGGTGTTTATGATTATTGGTTAATGACAATTTTTTTAGTAGCCTTGAAGCCATCGGAATGAATGCTTACCAGATAAAGTCCAGGGATAAAACCCGAACGAATATATGAAGTCTCACCGGTTACCGGTATCGTCAATAGCTTCTGCCCAAGAGCAGTGAAAATATTGATGGTGGACAATTTATTTTCAAAACCCTTTAGCACAATCTCAAGTTTACCCCCTGATCCGGTCAGTACTGTGAAGCTTTGTTCAGGAACTATATATAGATTCGTTGAAATCTTACTAATGAATATGCTGAAGCGGTCTGTAGCATTAACAATATCAGAGCTGAAGCTATATTCAGGATTCTCCGTCAGGTTTTGCTTCTTATTCAGAAGTTTGTCTTCTAAAATAACTCTTGTCCCTTCATCCATGTTGATAATCTCTGTCGCCATAATTGTAAAAGTTCCTGCCAACGCCGTTTTGAATCCGATAGGTAGTTCTTTTTCCGTCACAACAGACTCAAGACCATTGATGACCACCTGTTCGTTTCCGGCTAATGTATAGATTTCCGGTATGGAGACTACATCGTTAAACATTTTTGGGGAGTCATATTTGTCAAATACATCTGTTGCTCCGGGAATAAAAGCCAGGATGGTTTCATCGCTATTTGTACCATTTGAAGTACGTAAGCGGATTATCTGATTTTCATCGACCCGTGGACTCCTTAATGGATTACTGCTTTGATGCGAACGCAAACTGTTTGTAAATGTCACCGTTCCGGTTACATTGTCGGTGGTAGCTTTTACCCAGAATGCCTGCATGGGCGGTATATAACGAGTAACCGTGCCTTTGGCTCCATTACCTGTTCCAACGCCTGTTTCTGCATTGTAGGTATCAAATTGCATGAGATTGCCGGATGTCAACGTACGATACCACATCGTTGGCTGAACATTTGTTTTGGATGCCGAAGTCCAGTCTAAATATGATGGATAAGGATTTCCAATCAGGTTGAAACCGCGCTTGGGCAATTCTGTACCGGTACGCGTTATATTGATAGTTTGGCTGCCTGTGTTAAGAGCGGTTCCTATAAAAGAAACCGTAGTGTCAGCTCCGAGTCGAGCGACATAACCCTGACCGGCATTCAATGATGTTGAATTATCGGTTATTTCCGTATAAGCGTATCCTGATTCGGAATGAGACCAAAGTTTATTGTTCCCTGCCGCATTAAATGTTTCGCTGGTAGCATTGGAAACAGGACTGGAAATATACCAAAAACGGCCATTGGGGGTAGTCCCGCCTGTACCGGTAAGATATTGTTGAACATTTACTGTTCCACTTATATTTGTTATTCCATTATCCACCAGAGTTCCAACGCCGGTAGCATCGCTCTGGATGTTAAGGGCGCCGCTATTGGTCAAGGCGCCTACAGTAAGGCAGCCATTGACAGTTAAGGTAAGCGCTCCTCCGCTTTCGATGGTCAGGTTGCTGCTGGTAGCTCCTGAATAGGTAATTACTGGGTCGTTGGTGACATTCGGGATGATTACGGTTCCTGAAGGTACACTGTTTTCACTCCAGTTGCCAGTAGTAGCCCACAAAGTAGAGGAAGTGCCAAGCCAGATAGCAGCAGGAGTATAGCTTTGCGTTCTTAGGAAAGGATAGCCGCTATTGTCGGCGCCATTCATCGCCCATTTATTTCCTGTTTTGGTAAAATCCCAGGTTGCAGAAATATATGTGCCTGCTTGTTTCATCTCGGCAGTGGTCTTACCTGTTCCACCAGCTGAAGTGGTTTGTCCTGAGGTTTGCTTATCCCAAAAACAATTGTTGAAATAACTGGTTCCGGCATTATTTCCGATCAGACCTCCATAATTCGAAGTCCCTGTCACGGCTCCTGTACTAAAGCAATTATTAATTGTTGACATCACGTTGATTCCAATCAGTCCGCCAACATAGTCATTGGACGTATTATAAGCAGTTACGCTACAAGTACTGTAACAATTAGATAAAGTAGAATTCATGTTTTCTCCTACCAAACCGCCATTATATCTTTCATAACCCTTTATACTCCCAGTACTAAAACAATTGTTTATTACAGTAGACCCTCTACTGGATCCTACCAAACCCCCATTCTCCATATATCCGGTAATATTTACATTGGTTACTCCAAGGTAACTTATATTGGCGGCATTACCATAACCAAACAAACCGTTGAAAGATGATGAGTTGCGTTTGATATACAATTTGTCAATAACATACCCATTGCCATTGTAAGTACCGGTAAATTTGGTAGTGTTGTTGCCAATTGGGGAAAATCCTTCATTATTTCCTGTACTGGTACCATCGTTTGTATCGTCATATAGGTCTCCATCACTATTCTGGTCAGCATCATCCCAATATTGCGTGGACGTTGCATCTATATTGGCAGTCTGGAGGTAATATTTGCCCCATTGGTCTGAATTCTGAGCTATCCATGAAAGACAGGCAAGCGTGGATACCTGATATGGATCTTCCTGGGTTCCGGTTCCTGTACCTGGATATGGTTTCTTCCAGAATACTGAGACTTCATCAATACCAAGACTGTTACCATAATTTGCGGTTCCTTCGAAGGCTATATAATAAGTACTACTGGGAGAGGGCAAAGTGATTGTTCTTTTTGTCCAGGCGGTTACAGCGCTTGTCCAGACAGCTCCTTCTATCAATGTCCAACTACCTCCTGAAGTTGTTTTATAATATATTCGTAATTCATCCTGACCATTCCAAGCATCTTGAATATGCCAAAAAGTTAATTGAGGGTTGGTAGTACCTGACAAATTCATACTTGGTGTAACAAGTTTAGTTACTTTTCCAGAGGATGCAGCAAATAGATCTGCGTAATATGTTCCCGCATAGGGAAGATAATAATTTCCAGATTCAAATGTCCATGACAAATTACTCGCATCCTTCTCCTCAGTCCAGTTAGCCGGCATGGCACTGGCATGTTCAAAACCTTCTGTTAGTATTGTTATTGACTGTGTATAAAGATTTGCACGACCAATTACAATAATAATAAAAATTAGAATTATTTTTTTTACTTGCATGATAGATAGAGAATTTATAAAAATTTGTATTCAAATAAACTGCTAAATACTCGTCGTTTTAAGAGGCTGTGTAAAAATGATTTTTTTACCTTTGCATAATTCACGTCTGAGGGAAACAGAGGGTTATTGTTCTGGAAATTGCAATGGTGCATCCACCAATTTAAATCCATCTAATATGCCATCCTTAATCCTCACATAAAATTTAAATAACCCTCCAAATTCTACCACCTCTAATATTTCCTGGTGGTATGGATTGAAAGATTCTTTTGATTCTACTTGATGTTCAGTCCCTCCAAGTGTTTTAATGTCATCTGATAATTGATTGTAGGACGTAGTTCCAATTATATATTTTTGTGATAGTTCTTTAAACTTGTCTTTTTTATTCATTAAAACTTTAATAGCTTGAACCTTTTCTGTTGTATCCTTATACAGTTGAATTATGCACAATCTATCGTTTCTTTTGCCAATAAGGTAATATTTATATCCGCTTTTTTTTAATATCTTTTTAGTCGCTTTATTAAGCATTTTAAAAACATCTTCCTCCGGACAATCAGGCAAGATAAATGTTTCAATCTGATATCGGGTTGGAGATATTTTATATATGTTTCCAATATCGCTACATGACTGCGCGTGGACGGAGACAGGAACAAGATAACAGATGCCAAATAGAATAATTGTGCTGACGAATGCTTTTATGATTTTCATGCTTTTCCTCTTTTTTTGGGTTATTCCGTATTTGTTAGAAAAATAGCCTCACCCATCAAGTAAGGCTATCAATAATTCAGAGCATTAAGCTTGTTTCTTTGCGGTGCGCACAGAGTCGTCTACTTCGAAACCATATTCACCCAGTGTTTTTGGGGTTTCGCGGTAAACGCCCAACAGCAAGTCGCGGCTGGCTTTCACCGATTCAGTAATTTCGCCTAATAGCAGGTCGCGTTGACGATAAGTTTCTTCGGCTTGTCGTTTCAGTTCTTCGGCTTGTTTGTGAAGCGCCAAGCAAGATGCTACACTCGGTCCGTTGTCCGCCCATTTATGCGATACCATAGAATTTAGCGGCGAGGCAGCTCCCAGATCGGTATGTTTCTGATACACACGTGCTGCCAAATCCAATAATTCTTCTGCGTTTTTCGGGATAGTAACCCGATAGGTTGAATTTGCCATTTTTACCTCCTTTTTTTAATAGTTGATTATTATGTTCTGAAAAAGAAATTACTAATTTTAATCCAACTTTATTTTGACACTGTCAGGTGCAAGCACGCTGACAGGTTTACATCCAAAAACCGGACAGCGTCAGGAAGACCTGTCAGCATTTAAAAGATCAATATCCGGCTCGAAATCGCCGAAATCATGCCCGAATTCGCCGAAATCATGCCCGAATTCGTCTATTTCGCGCCCGAAACGTCCTCCGTCGGGCTCAACTTTGCCGATAGTATGCCCAACATCGGCGAAATCATGCCCGTAACCACCAATTTCATGCCCGACATACCCTCCGATAGACTCAACTTTGCCAATATCATGCCCGACATTGACATCTTCGAGCTTATTTTAGGCATTTTAGAGCAAAATTACTGTCGGTTCCTCCCCGAAACACGAAGGGCATAAATTAAAATACTGCCTCTGAAAGAAACTCGCGTTTCTCCCGAAGGCAGTATCTTTTCTTAGAAAAAAAATAACAATATTTTCTTGCTAATAATTTGATTATTATTTTGGCATCCTTGAGATATTTTCCCTAGTAAAATAGAGTTTTCAACTAACGGCGTGCAGGTAGTGAAACCGAAAAAAGGCATATTATTTCGTAGTGTCGAAGTCATAAATCCAATTTGGGGATGAAGGATTATAAACTAAAAGACAAGCAATTTCCTTTACAGAAATAATAAGATGCAATAAAAAATTGTATAGAAAAACGCCGAAATATAAACATTATTTGTTCTATATTGACATAATAACAAAATAATTATGATTATTTTAGTTAATATATCGATTTATTATACTACACAGGGAGAAGAATGGCAGGTACCCCTACGCTGGCGCGGGTTTGTAACCCGTGCCATTAATCAATTACCAGAATATCCAACATTCCATTTTCCACATCTTGGCGCAGGTCTGTGACCTATGCCATCTTCAATTATCAAAAATAAAGCTCTCTTCTCTTTCCTTTGTATTGGCACGGGTTACAAACCCGACCCGCACCCATGAAGATAGCAAAAAACTGAAATCTTCTAAACTGGGTAGTGTAATACTTAAAAACCGAACCGGTCGCTTTTTTATCTTGTTTATCTTGTCGTATTCCACACATCATATAAGTTAAATATATGATTATTTAACGAGAAAAACAAATGAATATTGTTGAAAAACAACCATGTAATAAATTAATTCAACTAAAGTCTATTTAAAAAAACTGATAAATAAACCAATATTCAGTATGGCTACGATGACACCGAGTGAATAAAGCAAAATTTTGGATGCCCTGGTATTTTTGTATTTCCCCATCACTTTTTCCGACGACGTTAAATGAACCTGGAGGAAAATGGTAAACGGTAACTGAATGCTTAACACCATCTGAGAGATAATAAGCCCCTGAAACGGATTGGAAATAAGAAAAATTATTATCAACGCCAGTACGAGTGAAATGGCAACTCCCAAACGGGAGTGATTATCTTTAATGTCGTAAGGTTCCTTATACATTCCGGCAAAAATAGTTCCGGCAGCCATACCGGACGTAATAGTTGATGCAACGCCAGAAAATAGCAAAGCAACTGCAAAAACAACCGCTGCGTTATTACCCAACAAAGGGGTTAATAAATGATTGGCTTGCTGAAGCTCAGTCACAGGAGTTTTCGTTTGGAAAAAAGTAGCAGCGGCCAACAAAATCATGGCACTGTTTATGGCCCAGCCAATAAGCATAGAGAATAAAGTATCAAGAAATTCAAATCTTAATTGCTTTTTAATAACTTTTTCATTTTCCAGATTCCATTGCCGGCTTTGAATGATTTCGGAATGTAGAAACAAGTTGTGAGGCATAACAACCGCTCCCAACACACTCATAATAACAATCATGGAACCTTTCGGAAAACTGGGTGTCACCCAGCCCACCATGGCCGAATTCCAATCAATATGTACCAACGAAAGTTCATACAAAAACGATAATCCGATAACCGACACAAAGGCAATAATCCATTTTTCAATGATTTTGTAGGAATTGGAAAGCAACATAATCGCCACAAAGATAGTAACCAACAACGATGCAACCCGAATCGGAATTCCAAACAACATGTTGAGAGCAATACCACCTCCAAGTATTTCGGCCAACGAAGTGGAAACCGAAGCAAACATGGCTGAAGAAAGCAACATTTTGGAAAAACCAGGTTTCAGGTAAATTGCCGTAGCCTCCGAAAGACAAAGGCCTGTGGCAATACCCAGGTGAGCAACGTTGTGCTGGAGCAATATTAACATGACCGTGGATAAAGTCACCATCCAAAGCAAGGCATACCCGTAATCGGCTCCCGCAGCCAGGTTTGATGCCCAGTTTCCCGGATCGATAAATCCGACGGTAACCAACAGACCGGGACCAATGAATTTAAAAATATCCAGACCACCGTATTGAGGACGATAATTTTTACGGTCTATATTTTTGAAAAGTTTAAACACAGCTATTAATTTTATCGATTATAATGTTGTATCCCCCAACGCTGGCACGTTTTTGTAAACCATGCCAGGCATATTCATAATAAAATGCTTCTGTAAATTAAAAAATGCCACGGGTCACAGGCCCATGCCAGCGAAGGAAATTACTTCTAACGCTAATCAAATATAATATTCCGCCAAATCAACAATACCTGCACGTATGGCATATTTGGTTGCTTCGTGGATATTATTTACTTCTATTTTTCGAAATATGTTTTTTCGGTGGGTCATTATGGTATGAACACTCACATAACGTTTAAGCGCAATTTCTTTGGTCGTTTTTCCCAATGCCATTTCTTTCAAAATCTCTTGTTCGGTAATAGTCAGAACCTGACCGGGCGAATGCACCCAATATTTTTTCGAATTATCAAGTAACACGTTACTTACATGGTTGCAAATGTATCGGGTACCCTTTAATGCTTCTTTAAGCCCTGTGCGGATTTCATCCATTGTACTATCCTTCAAGAGCACACTGAACGAATGCGTATTATAAAGCAAATTACGCAGGAAATCATCGCTTAATTCATCGGAAAACAAGAGCCACGAGGTGTCAGGGAAACGCGTTTGCAAAATAATCAACTCGTTTATACTTTCAAAATCGAACAAGGTATAATCGAGAATGACCAATGCATCCGGATTCGACAAAAGCAAAGCTATGAGCTCTTTTTTATCAACAGCTTCACTTAGTTCCATCGGTTCAGACAACTGTCCGGTTAAAAACTTCCATCCTGCTTTTGTTATGTCCTGATTATCGGCAAGAATTATATTATTCATATATTAGAGTTTATATGCAGATTATTTTTTTAGATACATGTTTTTTAACCAGATAGAATTCACATAGCTTTACTGTTTTTCAGGTCAGGAAGGGAAACAACTCTATTGGAAGCTCCACATAGTTAATTAATGCTGACGCATTAATTAGGGCTTGCTGAAAAACTATTTTATGCCACGGAGTGGCTAAATGTGAATTGAAAATCGGCGTAGCCAATAACCCCCAGTGAGCGTAGCGATACTGGGGGATGTTGAATAACCAAGAACCCCAGCCCCGAAGTGGGCTGA
>JAJFVH010000064.1 GCA_021371875.1 Bacteroidales bacterium | reverse complement strand
ATAATACACAGTACCTTGGCGGTTTTCTGTTTTTTATTTATCTCGCTCCCATGCAATTCTTTTACAAAATCTTGCTTGGAATTGTATTTTGACTTCTCTTCTGTCCCCCACCAATGAATGGGAACTTGCATTTGGTCTGCGGTTTTCTTAATATGAGAGTTCAGTTGGTCAGTCAAACTCTTTAATACCCCATTCGTGTGATTATTAAAACCCAAATTACGCAATAGCTTTATTACACTTCCTTCCACAAACAAACTTGGCAAGTAACCCCGAAATACAATCCGATCGAAACTTGAATAACTGAAACCAATATGCTTGTCTAATTTTGTATGTAAAATGCTTGTCACCACTTTTGCTTGTTTTGAATTAACGTACAAAGATAAACTTATACTATGAATGGCAAAAATTGACCTTTAGGTCGCTATTGTATTGTAAACTTTATAGAGTGAATTCTTTTACCTCTGTCCCTGATGAGACAATATTTTCGTGTGTTGCCCAGATTGTCAATGGTTTACGGGTTGCAATCCACTCACATGTAAAGGCTATTATTTTTGCTTTAAGTACATCGTCCAGTCCGGTTAATGGCTCATCAAGTAATAAAATATCTGTCTGAGCTGCCAAAGCACGTGCCAGGCCGACTCTTTGTTGCTGCCCACCGCTCAATTCATAAGGATATTTATGCCTGTGATCGGTCAGTTCCGTTTTTTCGAGTAAATAAATAAGCATGGAATTTTTACCGGCAACCTGATTATGCAGCTTAGGCATGGCAAAGCAAATGTTTTCCTCAACAGTTAACCAGGGTAACAATCTGACATCCTGAAACGAATAAGCAACGCTGTGATTTTTTTGTTTTTTTATTTCTCCCGAATCAGCCACTTCAATACCTGAGATTAATCGTAAAAGCGTTGTTTTTCCCTTGCCTGAAGGTGATTTCAAACAGTTTATACTGCTTGAATTGAAAGTAGTGGAAAAAGAACTGAATACAATATTCTGATTAAATTTTTTGGATAAGTTATGTACATTAATTTCTTTTATATCGGCGCTACTACTAATCCTGTAATTATGTGTAAACCGATAATGTATTTTAATCTTCCCTGAGATTTTAATTATAAATTCAAAGAAATAACTGACTCCTATTGCAATAACCGTCCAGGCAATTAATTCGGATACATTGATATAAGCCTGTGCTTGTTTCATACCGGTACCAATGCCATGAACAGGTTGGGCAAGAACTTCGCCAATGATGATTGCCCGCCAACCAAAGCCCATGGCAGTGCTAATACCGCTGAATATAAGTGATTTCGCCGAAGGTAAATAAACATAATGGAATATTTGTCTTCTTGTTTTTCCAAATACCCTGGCCATCTCGATGAAACGCTTGTCGGTATGTTCTAATCCATTAAGAATATTCTGATACAAAACAGGCAACATGGTAAGCAGGGCGATAAATACGGGTAAATTGGGAGGCGAAAACCATAAAAGCGCAATTAACACCAACGAAATAACAGGTATGGATCGTATAACGACAAGAACAGGATGAAAAAACGCTTTCCAAAAAGAAGAAAAAGCAGACATTAGAGCAAAAGTAAATGCAAAAATAAATGAAAGAAAAAATCCGGCTAATCCCCTTAAAACTGTATATAACAAAGCCGGATAGAAATCCGCGGACACAAGCAACAGTCCGGTGTTTTTAAATAAATCGGGTAGGGTAGGGAATATATCGGGATAACCAATTCCAATGGCTACCAGTTGCCACGAAAGAAGCAAAAAAGATATGGCAAGTAATGTTGGAATCAGTTTTTTAATCATCGATTATTCAGGTTGGTATATAATATTGCGATTCGGCAGTTTTCCACCAATGCTTGCCGGATCGTATTCGAAGAAAATATTGAGATATTTCATCAATTCTCTTTCAACGGCAAAAGCTCCTACATAACGTATGTTACATAAAGGCAAACTAATGCGGGCTGCATTAAAATCAGACAAAAAACGATGCTTAACCAGCAGTCTTGCTGCTTCATCCGGCTGTTCATTAATAAAATTACAACTTCTTGAATAGGCGGCACAAATCCGGCCGATTGATTTTCTGTAATCTTCAATATATTTGTTATTTACAAGAAATGATGTCTGAGTAAATATGTCAACATCCGTGTTTAAAACAAACTCTTCGCAATTGAGCTTTGTAACAATATGTATGGCTGTATCTTTCGTCAGCAGGATACTTGCCATAGGTTCCGAGACAACTGCTATCCTGACTTTTTTATGAAGCAAAGCTTGTGATAAATCGTTGTTTCCTGAATAAGAATAATCAATATTCACTCCAGCCAGGTTGTTATATTCAACGAAACGTTGTAATAAAATATCGGGTGTTGCACCTTGTCCGAAAACAGAGATGGTTTGATTATTCAAATCTGAAAATGACATTATTCCGGGATGATTTGCCAGGACGTACAATGTTCCCCAAACGGGAACAGCAATAATTTTAAAATCAACTCCTTTGTTGTATAAATTGGCAGCCATAACAGTAGGCAGGATAGCAAAATCCAGTTTATGCTGCATCATCAAAGCCTGTATTTGCTGAGGATCGCTTTTAATTATTATTTCAACCTTTTTTCCATCAATAAATTGAGGTTTATCAATCATTTGTATAAAACTTATGGCTGATGGACCTTCAAGCGCTCCGATGCGTATAGTGTTTGATGGTTTTTCGTTGCACGAAACAAAACAAATTAATATCAGCAGAAAAAACATCGACATCCCCGAGGCTTTTTTATTTAAAATGTTCATAGTTTACAATTTATAATACAAAATTTAACCTGATAAAAGTATGTGTTTTTTATTTACGTTTAAGTTCTATTACTGTAATTTCAGGCCTTACGCCAATCATCATGGGTAATCCGATATAACCAATCCCTCTGTTAACGTAAAGATACTGATTATCAATATTATATAATCCAGCCCAATATTTAAACACAAAGGAGGCAGGTGAAAATAATCGTTTGCCCATCTTTATTCCCATTTGTGCGGCATGGGTATGACCGGCCAAAGTCAATACAATATCTTTTCTTCCAAGTACTTCGGCATCCCAATGTGTAGGATCGTGCGATATAAGAATTTTAAGT
>JAJFVH010000060.1 GCA_021371875.1 Bacteroidales bacterium | reverse complement strand
ATGGTGGAAATCGGAGGGAAACCCATCATTTGGCATATCATGAAGATATATTCGCATTACGGATTCAACGAATTTATTATTTTGTGCGGATATAAAGGTTATATGATAAAGGAATATTTCGCCAATTATTACCGACACATGGCGGATATGACTATAGATTTAGCTAATAATGTAACACAGTATCATTCCAACCATGCTGAACCATGGAAGGTTACGTTGCTTGATACCGGTGAAAACACCATGACAGGAGGCAGGATAAAACGAGCAGAACCCTATATCAAAAATGAAACTTTTATGTTGACGTATGGTGATGGCGTGTCCGATATCGATATCACCGAATTATTAGCTTTTCATAGAAGTCATAAAAAAAGCATCACGATGACCTCCGTACAACCGGAAGGCAAGTTTGGTGCATTGAATATCGATACAAATAATCAAAAAGTACTTGAATTTCGCGAAAAACCAAAAGGAGACGGTGCATGGATAAACGGCGGTTTTTTTGTATGTGAACCAAACGTGCTGGATTACATCGAGGGAGACGATACCATATTCGAAAAAGAACCACTGGAAAATCTGGCAGAAGACGGAGAATTATACACTTACAAACATCAAGGATTTTGGAAACCCATGGATACACTCAGGGACAAAAATCAATTGGAAGAATTGTTGCGAAAAGGAATAGCACCGTGGATTAAATGGTAATCAACAACTAAATCATAGTAAAATGACTTTCCCTATAAATTTTTTCAAAAACAAGAAAATATTCATAACCGGTCACACAGGCTTTAAAGGTTCTTGGTTATGCCTGCTCTTACATAAACTGGGAGCTGAAGTTTATGGATATGCGTTAAATCCTCCTACAAAACCTTCGCTTTACGAGGAGGCAAAAATAGACACGTATATTTCTTCCTATATTGGTGATATTCGCGATCTCGAAAAACTTGAGAGAACCATTCGCCATATTCAACCGGAAATCGTCATTCACATGGCAGCCCAGCCACTCGTAAGAGAATCCTACAAAAATCCGATAGAAACATATCAAACGAATGTTATTGGAACGGCCAATTTATTGGAAGCATGCCGTCGTGTTCCGAGCATCAAAGCTATTGTGAATATAACGACAGACAAATGTTACGAGAACAAGGAATGGATTTGGGGATACCGGGAAAATGAACCCCTTGGCGGTTATGATCCCTACTCTAGCAGTAAAGCTTGTTCGGAATTGGTAACGGCTGCCTACAGAAATTCTTTCTTCCCACCCGGAGACTACCCTAAGCATGGCGTAGCCGTTGCATCAGCTCGGGCAGGAAATGTTATCGGCGGAGGCGACTGGGCTGAGGACAGACTCATTCCCGATTTCATAAAATCCATTTCACAAAACAAACAGATCAAAATCCGCAATCCCTATGCCATAAGACCCTGGCAGCATGTCATGGAACCGTTGACCGGTTATTTGATGCTTGCAGAAAAACTGTATTCGCAGGGTGTAGATTTTGGAGAAGCATGGAATTTTGGGCCGGATGATAACGATGCAAAAAATGTGGAATGGATTATAAAAACGATTTGCAACTTATGGGGCAATGACCCCACATATATCCTCGACACAACCGAACAACCTCATGAAGCGAATTATTTAAAACTCGACTGTTCCAAAGCAAAGACAAAATTGGGATGGCATCCCGTATGGAACATCCAAAAAGCACTGCAATCGGTAGTTGAGTGGAATAAGGCCTATTTTAACGGAGAAAATATCAAAGATATTACCGAACAACAAATCGACGAATATCTTCAAACCTTCAATGAAATAAATCAATAATTTATGGCTGATCCTAACGAAATACGAAAAGAAATTCTCGAAAAAACAAAAGAATATTATCAAGCGAAATTCGGAGAAAAAGAATTTATTCCCGGAAAATCCAAATTAAACTATGCAGGCCGGGTATTCGATGAACAGGAAATCATGAATGCCGTGGACGCCTCACTGGATTTTTGGTTAACCGAAGGAAGATATTCCGAATTATTTGCCGAAAAAATAGCGGACTATTTAGGCATCGACAATGTCATCCTTACCAATTCCGGTTCATCCGCCAATCTGTTGGCCTTTTCAGCACTTACCTCAGAAAAACTGGGAAATAAAAGATTAAGGTCCGGAGATGAGGTGATTTCGGTGGCAGCAGGATTTCCTTCTACCATCACCCCAATCATCCAATACGGGTTAATTCCTGTTTTTGTGGATGTCGATCCATACACGTTTAATATAAATGTGAAACAGGCAGAGAAAGCCATCACAGAAAAAACCCGGTGCATTTTTCTTGCCCATACATTGGGAAACCCCTTCGATGTGGATGCCATCATGCAATTGGCCGAAAAACACAACCTCTGGGTCATAGAAGACAATTGCGACGCTTTCGGCAGCAAATATAAAGGAAAATATACCGGCACATTTGGTCATTTATCCACGCTTTCGTTCTATCCTGCCCATCATATTACAACCGGTGAAGGTGGCGCCATCATGACAAACGATTCTCAACTTGCCCGCATTGTCCGTTCTTTCAGGGACTGGGGAAGAGATTGCTATTGTATGGGTGGCGAAAACAATACCTGCGGAAAAAGGTTTTCTCAGCAATTCGGAAATTTACCTTTTGGCTATGACCACAAGTATGTATATTCGGAAATCGGTTATAACCTCAAAATGACCGACATTCAGGCCGCAATTGGTGCAGCCCAGATGGATAAACTCGATTATTTCGTCCAAAAAAGAAAAGAAAATTTTCAAAAACACTTGAATATATTCTCTCGTTACAATCAATATTTTGATTTGGAAAAAGCTACCGAAGGGTCTGATCCGTCGTGGTTTGCATTTGTGGTAACCGTAAAAGAAAATGCACCATTTAGCAGGGACAATATTACCAAATATTTAAATGACCATCTGATTGAAACAAGAAATCTTTTTGCAGGCAATATTACCAAACAACCAGCTTATCTCAATAAAAAATGGAGAATCTCCGATAATTTGGATGTAACAGACAACATCATGAACCATACATTCTTTTTGGGAACTTATCCCGGTTTGACAGATGAAATGTTTGCCTACGAAGAAAAAATGCTGCATGATTACCTGTCAGCCCTCTAAAGAAACGCCCTCATGATCGTAAAAAAATATAAAGCAATTCTCCAAAATATCGAGCATCCCATAGAAGGAATTTATACATTGACGTTCGCATCCGAAAACGGAAAATTCAAATATAATCCCGGGCAATTTCTCCATCTTGCATTGGATACAGATTACGATGGAATTGGTCAATGGCCGGAATCGCGCTGCTTCAGCATCCAAACTTCTCCTGGACAAGATGACATTAAAATAACATATGCCGTCAAAGGTAAATTCACAAGACAAATGGAAAAATCGCTGAGAACGGGAGCTAAAATCTGGCTGAAGTTGCCCTATGGCGATTTGTTTACACGCCCACACGATAAAAACCACACGGTTTTTATTTCCGGAGGAACCGGCATAACACCCTTTTTGTCCCTTTTTACAGATGCTTCTTTTGCCCAATACACGCATCCTGTTCTTTATACAGGATTCAAATCCGAAACATTCAACATATATGAAGAAGAGCTTCAAAAAGCACTTCAAATTAATCCGGCAATAAAAATACAAAGAACGTATGAAAATATGGATGGCATGCTAAACATTCGCAATATCTTTAACGAAAACGGGCAGCATGCCACTTATTTCATTTCAGGTCCTCCTATGATGATAAAAACATTTAAAAATTATCTTCTTGAGAGTGGTGTAGGAACAGAAAATATTTTAACCGATGATTGGGAATAAATAGTTGATAAATATGGTCACTAATAAAATTATAAATGAAGATCTGATTCAGATCACTTCGCAAAATATTGATTGGCAAAAATTTAACAATAAAACTCTACTAGTTACAGGTGCAAATGGATCTCTTCCTGCTTATATGATTGAATCTCTTCTTTTTTTAATAGAAAAAGGAATTATCAATACTAAAATAATAGCCCTGGTTAGAAATTTTGAAAAAGCAAAAATTAGATTCAAAGATTATCTTACGGATGATCATCTCTCCTTTTTAGTTCAGGATGCTTGCGATCCAATATTGATTCAGGAAGATGTTAACTATATAATTCATGCGGCAAGTCAAGCTAGTCCTTCTTATTATCTTTCTGACCCTGTAGGAACATTACTCCCCAATATTTTAGGAACGATTAATCTTCTGCGATTTGCGCAAAAATGCCCTCTTGAATCTTTTTTATATTTTAGTTCAAGTGAAGTTTACGGGACTTTAGATTATAAAGAAAAAATAAAAGAAGATGATTATGGATATCTTGACCCTTTAAATGTTCGTTCTTGTTATGCTGAAAGCAAAAGAATGGGTGAGACAATATGTATATCTTGGTATAAACAATATAATATTCCTATAAAAATAGTACGTCCTTTTCATACATACGGTCCTGGCATGAATTTAAATGATGGAAGGGTATATTCTGATTTTATTTTTAATATTTATAATAATCAAGATATTATACTACGGAGCGATGGAAAAGCCAAACGTTCTTTCTGTTACATTTCTGATGCTGTAATTGCTTATTTTTTAATTCTATTATATGGATCGAAGGGTGAAGCTTATAATGTGGGAAATCCTGATTGCGAAATAAGCATAATTGATTTAGCTCGAACACTTATTGATCTATTCCCAGAAAAGAATTTGAAAATTATTATGGATGATGCAAAAAACGGCTATTTAAAAAGTCCTATTAATAGAGTTTGTCCTGATATATCAAAAATAAAACATATAGGATGGTTACCTAAAATTGATATCAATGAAGGATTTTATAAAACAATTCTTAGTTTTGAAAATAAACAAAATGAATAATGCTAAAAAATATTATAATGAGAGACAATAGCATAATATTAGCAAAAGAAATTCGAAAACATTCACTTCAAATGGTGCATCAATCAAATTCGTCACATATTGGAGGAGCACTATCTATTGCAGATATTCTTGCAGTTTTATATACAGATGTATTGAGTTATAAATCGTCTGACCCTCAATGGGAAGGGCGAGATCGTTTTATTTTATCAAAAGGACATACTTGTGTAGCATTGTATTCTGCATTAGCGTTATTTGGCTTTTTCCCTATTGAAGAGTTAGATGAATATGGAAAAGATGGAAGCAGATTATTATCGCATACAAGCCATCATATTCCCGGCATCGAAATTTCTGCCGGAAGCTTAGGACACGGACTGCCGATTGGATGTGGAATTGCCTTGGCTGCTAAGCGAAAAAAGGAAAATTTTCATACTTTTGTTCTATCCGGAGACGGCGAGATGGATGAAGGATCCATGTGGGAATCCATTCTTTTTGCAGCACATTTCAAATTGGATAATCTTTGTTTGATTATAGATTACAATAAAATTCAAAGCTTAGGAAATACAAACGAAGTACTCAATTTGGAACCGTTAAAACAAAAACTTGAAGCCTTTAATTGGAATACCATTCAAATTGATGGGCATCATCATCCCTCAATTCTAAATGCTTTAAAAGAAGCCAAATCATTCAAAGGAAAACCAACAGTGATTATTGCAGATACGGTTAAAGGGAAAGGTGTTTCATTTATGGAAAATAAACTATTATGGCATTATAGATCGCCAAATGAAGAACAATACAATAAAGCTATAAATGAGTTAGAAAATGAGAACAGCATTTATTAAACAACTTACAGAAGAAGCTAAAATAAACACTAAAATATTTTTGATTGTTGGAGACTTGGGATTCAGCGTCGTTGAAGAGTTCACTGAATTATTTCCTGATAGATTTTTGAATGCCGGCATCGATGAGCAAAATATGGTCGGAGTGGCAGCTGGACTGGCTAAAGAAGGATTTAACGTATATATTTATTCAATTGCAAACTTTCCTACACTTCGATGTATGGAACAG
>JAJFVH010000055.1 GCA_021371875.1 Bacteroidales bacterium | reverse complement strand
AAGTACATGACAAAAAAATAATAGGAACGCGGATAAAGCGGATAACACGGATGTTAGCTGATTTATAGTTATCAATGAAACGGATTAAATCCTGATTATATTTACTAGGTAAATGACGGATGATCGGTCACGGTTGAAAATCAGCTGACTTCGCTTATGAAGTTTAAATCTGTTATTGAATCCGGAATATTTCAACCGCGCTAATCAGTTTAATCCGACTTATACCGTCAAGTCGGCATCTTCGATCCGCGTTCCTATTCTTACAAATTATTGTGGCAATTATTTAATTTCCTGCATAATACATTTTTTGTCATGTACTAAAATTTATTTTGCAGCAGTATTGGCCAATCGTTGGTCTGCTATTTTACAAAATTCCGCACTCAATTCGTAGCCGATAAAATTGCGTTTCAGTATTTTTGCCGCTACAGCCGTACTTCCCGAACCCATAAACGGGTCGAGCACCAAATCTCCTTCGTTGCTGCTGATTTCAATAAAGGGCAAACAGACTTTCAGCGGTTTTTGCGTTTTGTGCTTAGTCCGTTCTTTTCCCATACAAATAGGGGCTTCGATAAAATTATGCATTTCATTCACCTGTTTGTGGTTCCAGGTTTTGGGAGTTCCTTTTGAAAAGTGAACTAGCATTTCCATGCTGTTGGCATACATTTTTCGGGTATAAATGGCGGGAAAAGGATTGGTCTTATGCCAATGGATTACTTTCCGGAACTGAAACCCGACACGCTCAACTATGCGGTTGATATACGATACAAAATCGTCACCACACCACAAATAGCCGGCTGCTCCGGACTTGCAAACCCTGAAACATTCAGCCAGAACCTGTTCGAGAAATTCAAGATAATCCTCTTCCGAATCAAATCCATCAAATTCAAATTCAGTAACCACATCCTTGTGGTTTTTCAACCCTTCCACATTTTGAGCCCGGTACTGATAATAGGGCGGATCGGTAAAAACCAGATCAACACAAGCATCCGGAAGATTTTTTAAACCTTCGAGACAAGCCTGGTTGTGAATTATGTTAATTTGCATAGCATTGATAGGATAATTGTTTCCGACTCCCTACGCTCCTGTCTGCCGCAAGGGATGCATAACAGGGGGAAATAAGTTGATTAATTATTGATTGGATAAAACAGCAAGAACTTCCAGACTTTATAAACTTAAAAATAAGAAACGTCAGGATTTAAAATAAGCATCCAGCAATTCTTTAGCTGCAATAAAAGAACTTATTTCGTTGTTTAAAACCCGTTTTTCGTTTTTAATCAGTAATTTCTGTATTTCTGTGTTCTGATAAAAGTTATTTTTTAAATACTCATTGATCGATTCGTACATCCAGTACTTTGATTGGGAATTGCGCCTGTGTTCAAAAAAGTGGTTGGCTTTTACGAATCCGACGTAATTTTCGACCATATTCCATACTTCGGTAATTCCTGTGTTTTCAACAGCCGAGCAGGTTACAACATCGGGCGTCCAACCTGATTCGTGCGGAGGGAATAAGCGTAATGCATTCTGGAATTGAGTCCGGGCAACACAGGCTTTATCGATATTCGAACCATCACATTTGTTGATGGCAATGCCGTCGGCCATTTCCATAATCCCGCGCTTGATCCCCTGAAGTTCATCACCGGTTCCGGCCAGTTGAATCAGCAAAAAGAAATCGACCATAGAATGTACCGCCGTTTCCGATTGTCCCACACCTACTGTTTCCACAAAAATCGTATCGAACCCGGCAGCTTCGCACAAAACTATGCTTTCGCGGGTTTTCCGGGCAACGCCACCCAACGAACCTGCCGAAGGCGAAGGGCGGATAAATGCGTTTTTTGCCGTCGAAAGTTCTTCCATGCGGGTTTTGTCCCCAAGAATGCTGCCTTTCGAACGTTCGCTGCTAGGATCGATAGCCAACACGGCTAATTTATGTCCCGCACGTACCAAATTCATTCCTAACGCTTCGATAAAAGTGCTCTTTCCTGCTCCCGGAACCCCGGTTATACCCAACCGGACAGAGTTTCCGGCCGAAGGAAGGCATTTTTCTATCACTTCCTGTGCAATAACCTGATGTTCTTGTAAAGAGCTTTCTACCAAAGTTACAGCCTGACTCAAAATCGAAATGTCTCCTTTGAGTATTCCTTCGACGTATCCGGCGGCACTAAAATCGCGACGTTTACGTTTTGGACGGTTGTAAGGATTGACCGCAGGAACTGATTCAACTCCTTCGTTCACGGTTAGCCCTTTGTAATTCGGGTCGTTTTCGGGATGATGATGTTTGTAGTGCACTTTGTTTTTTTTTAATTGATTTAGATTAACCCCAAAATTTTAAAAATAAAGAGCCAAGAAATTATACAAATCCCGGCTCACAACTATTCTGGTATTTTATTTTGCAAATTATTTTTGAACCTTCCAATTCATTACGATAATCGCAAATGAATTGTCGGGATCGTTGGTCTGAACAGTGAATGATTTTTTGTAATCGCCTTCGGGTAAGGTTTTGGTATTTATATCAATTATCATAACACCTGATTTTCCGCCCGCTACAGACATTTTCGACTGATGGACAAAGATTTCTTTGTTGTTATTGATAATTCGTCTTATTTCCAACGGATTAATGCCTTTATTACTGATTCTGAATTTAGCGGTTTTTTTAGCTCCGGCATTAATAACCCCAAAATCGATTGTACGTGCCGGAGTTTCGAGTATAGGCGCTTTGCGCTTCTGATCGAGGGTTAATTTGCTAAAATCTTCAACGATATTACCTACAACCCTTACCTGAAATTCATCAGCATACTTCTTTTGGTTATTCAAAACCACGTAAATTTCATCATTTACCGGTCCCCATTGATTACAGTTTTTACTATTGAAACTAAGTGTTATTTTTCCTTCTTCGTTTGGTTTGAGAGTTTCGGGAAATATGGTTGCACTTAAATAATTGGGCAGGTTTTCGATTGTCGGTTTCACATTATTTTTACCTGCATTTTGAATTTCAACAACCCTGACCTGGCTTTTTCCTTTGTCTATATTATTCATTTGAATAACCTTGGTTTTTAGTCGTAAATCGCCCATTATCATTGGAAATTCTGTATTCGCAGCATTCGATTTTGGGATTACTTCACCTTTAATTACCAAGGTTGTTTGTTCGTCGGTAGCATTGCTGTAAACAGTAATGGTTTTGGTAAATACGCCCGGACGTCCTGATGGATTATATGTTACTGTGATCGACCCTTTTTTCCCAGGCTCAATGGGTTCTTTAGTCCATGTTGGCGTTGTACACCCGCATGAAGCCTGAACACGGCTAACTACCAATGGGGAATTTCCCGAATTGGTAAAATTAAAAATATAAGTAGCTTTACCATCATCTTCATTAATTTTACCAAAATCGTAAGTTTTTACCTCAAAATTAATGACTGCTTTTTGAGCGAAGGAAACCATGGTTAGCATTAAACTAAGCAAAAATAAACTATATTTTTTCATTCTTATTTGTTTTATTTTGTTTTTGATAAATTTAGATGTTTATTCAATTAGATGTTTGTTCAATGCAAAAATATAAAAAATGTACGGCATTGTTCGGCATTCGTAAAAATATCTACTTAATTTTAGTTAATAAAAGGTTTTTAAATTGCTATCGGGCATTCTTCAATTTTAAGCCAGGGAAATAGCTTTTTATTTGCAGCTGTTTTCCACTTTCCGATCATCATCCTTTTTTGTAAAAAAATACTACTTTTGTAAATCATAATATAATTCCAACATGAAACAGGAAATGCAAAGCCTTACGCGAAAATATTCAAGTTACGTTACAGCGTGCTATCGTCATATTCATGCTTATCCCGAACTGTCTTTCGAAGAGTTTGAAACTTCTTTATTTATACAAAATGAACTGGCTGAGATGCAGATCCCTTTTCGTGCAGGAATCGGGGGAACGGGCATTTTAGGCAGGATTGAAGGTAAAAATCCTAAGAAGAAGACGATAGCTTTACGCGCCGACATGGATGCTTTACCTGTTTGCGAAGCGGTGGATTTACCCTGGAAGTCGAGAAACGAGCAGGTGATGCATGCCTGCGGACACGATGCTCACACAGCTTGTTTGCTTGGGGTTGCAAAAATTTTTTCCGGAATAAAGGAAAAGTTTGAAGGAACAATTTTATTGATTTTTCAGCCCGGTGAAGAAAAAGCTCCCGGAGGAGCTCGTTTGATGCTCGAAGATGGTATTTTTGATGAAATTGAACCGAAGTTAATTATTGCACAGCATGTTTCGGTAGATTATCCTACTGGAACCATGGGATTTTTACCCGGAATGATCATGGCATCCGCTGATGAGATTCATGTGAAAATTCATGGCAAAGGTGGTCACGGCGCACTTCCGCATTTGGTTAACGACACGGTACTGTGTGCTGCACAAACATTGGTTTCGTTACAGCAAGTGCGCAGCCGGCTATGTAATCCGCTTATTCCCATGGTGTTGACTTTTGGAAAGTTGATAGCAGGCGGAGCGCAAAATATCATTCCCCACGAAGTTCTGCTTTCGGGGACTTTCCGTACGGTAAACGAAAAATGGCGGGCCGAGGCAAAAGAACATATCCGCAGAATTATCAACCAAACATGCCTGGCTTACGGTTGTACAGCCGAAATTGATATTCCCGATGGTTATCCCTGTGTAATTAATGATGAGGAAATTACGAAAAAAGCGAGAGAATTTGCAACCGAATGGATAGGCGCCGAACAGGTGGTTGATCTCGAAATGCGTATGACATCCGAAGATTTTGCATTTTTTACCCAAAAATATCCCTGCACTTTTTACCGGTTTGGTGTGAAAGGCGAGTCGAATGCAGGAACCGGTGGACTGCATAGTGCAACTTTTAAAATTGATGAAGAAGCTCTTGCTACCGGTTTTGGCGGAATGGCCTGGCTGGCCTGGAGCTTTTTAAACGAATAAAAATAAATACATTATGAGAAGGACACTCTGGTACAGCCTGATATTGTTGTTTTCAATTTCAGCTTTTGCAGAAAAAAAGGTACATCCACAAAAATTTATTTACGCTGAAAAAATTCCGGCCACATTCGATGCCACACGTTTGGCACGGCTCGATTCTGCCTTTCAAAAGCTGGTCGATAAAGGAACCATTCCACAAGCGGTTACTTTTGTGGCTCATCACGGTAAAGTAATTCACAACAAAGCTTACGGTTGGCGCGATATCGGGAGTAAGATACCTTGCCGGAAAGACGATATTTTCCGTATGGCTTCGCAAACCAAAGCTATAACAGCTGTTGCAGTGATGACACTTTTCGAGGAAGGTAAAATATTGCTCGATGAACCTGTGAAAAAATACATCCCTGAATTCGCCAATCCGCAAGTAATGGTCTCGTTTAATCGGGCTGATTCAAGTTTCACCACGCGACCGGCCACGAGAGATATTACCATCCGGCATTTGCTTACCCACACTTCCGGCATTTCTTACGGATCGGGGGACTCGCGGAAAATGTACGACAAAATGGGTATTCCCGTTTCGCCGCTCTATACACTCGAAAACAAAACATTGGGCAATATTGTTAAGTTACTTGCCAAATGTCCGCTTGAGCACGATCCCGGTGAAAAATTCAGCTATGGAATGAGTGTTGATGTACTGGGCTACCTGATTGAAGTGGTTTCGGGCAAACCGGTCGATCAGTATTTTCGTGAAAGAGTTTTCGAACCGCTCGGCATGAACGATACTTATTTTTATTTACCCGAAAATAAACAAAACCGCTTGGTAACTCTTTATGAAAAATCGGCAAACACGGCTTTGACACGTAACGAAAGGGGAAACGGCATTTATCAAAAATTTCCGTATTCCGGAGCCAAAACACTTTTCAGTACTGGTGCCGGGCTTTCGGGAACGATTGAAGATTACGCCAAGTTCTGCCAAATGATACTGAACGAAGGTGAATTTAACGGTCACAGAATTTTAGGTAGAAAAACAGTGGACATGATGCGTAAAAATGCTGTCGGCGATATGCGTGGCGAAATCGGGTTCGGGCTGGCTTTCGACGATTTCCGGCCACAATACGGTTATCGCTCAATAGTATCCGAAGGCTCGCTTCGCTGGGGTGGCATGTTTGGCACCGACTATGTGATTGATCCGAAAGAAGACTTAATCCTGCTTTTTTATATCAATCTGGAACCAAACAATACGGGAACAGATTTTAAAGTACTTTTCCACAATCTGGTTTATCAGGCACTTGACGATTGAGTTTATAAAGTTTGAAAGTCCTGAGTGAGACTTAATCAGTCAGCCGCTTAACCTGTTAACTAAATAATAAATCACAAAAATATGAAACAATTAATTATCTTAACAATTTCTCTGTTGCTTATGACAGCATGTAGTTCTACCGGTAAAATAAATTACCCCACAACGGCAAAAAACAATGTAGTTGAAAAATACTTCGGGGTGGAAGTTGCCGAACCCTATCGTTGGCTCGAAAATGATACTTCGTCGGCTACCAAGGCTTGGGTTGTAGCTCAAAATGATGTAACTTACAAATATCTGGATCAAATTCCTTTTCGTACCGGTTTAAAAAACCGGATGACTGACTTGATGAATTATCCCAAATATAATTCGCCTTTCAAAAAAAACGGGAAATATTATTTCTTCAAAAACGATGGGTTGCAAAATCAAAGCGTGCTTTACCGGCTCGATGCGCTTGATGCGGAACCAGAAGTGTTGCTCGATCCGAATAAACTTTCGGCCGACGGAACGGTGGCTTTGTCGCAAATTGAACTCTCGAATACAGGCAAATATCTGGCATACAGTATCGCTCGCAGCGGATCGGACTGGAACGAAATTTATATTATGAACCTCGAAACGCATGAATTACTTCCGGATTTACTCAAGTGGGTTAAGTTTTCGGGCATTGCCTGGCAGGGTGATGGCTTTTATTACAGCGCCTACGATGCTCCTGTTGCCGGTAAAGAGTATTCAAATAAAAACGAATATCATAAGATTTTCTATCATAAAGTTGGTGAAAGCCAAGAAAAGGATAAACTCATTTTTGAAAACCGTCAATATCCTTTGCGCAATTGCGGTGCGGGTGTTACCGAAGACGAAAAATTCCTCTTTATCAGCGAGACGGAATCTACATCAGGTAATTCGCTTTATTTTAAAGATTTATCAAACCCTGATGCGGCTTTTGTTACCTTGGAAGCCGGTTTCGATAACGATTATTCGGTGGTCGACCATGTAAACGGCAAAATTTACGTGCTGACAAACAGGAAAGCATCGAATCAGCAATTAATAGAAATTGACCCGACAAAACCCGGACAAACTGATTGGAGAACAATTATTCCCGAAACGGAAAATGTACTGGAAAATGTTTTGGTTTTAGGTGGAAAATTTATTGCACAATACCTGCAGGATGCAGCCACTCATGCTTATGCTTTCGATTTTAACGGTAAGAAGTTGTACGAAGTGCAGCTCCCGACTCTGGGAACTATTACAGGCTTCTCGGGCGATAAAGATGATAATGAAGCTTTTTACACTTTTACATCATTCACTTTTCCTCCCGCCATTTACCGGTTCGATGTGGCTAACAATAAAGCAGAAGTATTCCGAAAGACGGAAGTCAGGTTTAATCCGGAAGACTACGTGAGCGAGCAGGTTTTTTACACCGGCAAGGATGGAACGAAAGTGCCCCTGTTTATAACCTATAAAAAAGGCATGAAAAAAGACGGTAAGAATCCGCTTATGCTATACGGTTATGGAGGTTTCAATATCAGCATGAACCCGGGTTTCAGCATGCCGCGTATTCCTTTCCTCGAACAAGGCGGGATTTATGCTGTGGCGAACATTCGCGGAGGCGGCGAGTATGGCGAGGAATGGCATAAGGCAGGAACTAAAATGAAAAAACAAAACGTGTTCGACGACTTTATTGCAGCAGCCGAATATCTTATCGGAGAAAAATATACTTCTTCCCAAAAACTGGCTATCGATGGCGGATCGAACGGCGGTTTGCTTATTGGAGCCTGCATGACTCAACGTCCCGATCTGTTTGCTGTTGCAATCCCTGAAGTAGGCGTACTGGATATGCTGCGGTATCACAAATTCACCATCGGCTGGGCCTGGGCAACTGATTACGGAACAAGTGAAGAAAGCAAGGAAATGTTCGAGTACCTGAAATCTTATTCGCCGCTTCATA
Organism: Bacteroidales bacterium; assembly: GCA_021371875.1. Taxonomy (GTDB): domain Bacteria; phylum Bacteroidota; class Bacteroidia; order Bacteroidales; family Paludibacteraceae; genus Paludibacter. Next base: position 28,291 of record JAJFVH010000055.1, on the reverse strand, counting down.
ATGTAAAGCCGGGTGTAAAATATCCTGCTATACTTATTATGACGGGCGATCATGACGATCGTGTTGTTCCGGCTCACTCATTCAAATTTGCAGCCACCTTGCAGGCCGCCAATAAAGGTAATTACCCGTCGTTGATTCGTATTGACACCAAAGCCGGACACGGAGCCGGCAAACCCATCGGAAAAATCATTGATGCACAGACTGATATGTGGTCGTTCGTTATGTTTAATCTGGGAATGAAACCGAAGTTCTGACAGGTTAATCACTTATTGTAAACTTGTTTGACTGTAATCAAACAAATTTGTAGTCTGAGAGGATAGAAAATATTTTCGTGTAAATATTTCATTTTCTGGATTTACTGTACCTGAATTTCTGTCCCCAATGGACAATAACAATAAGGTGTCGGTTTTGTCTTTTTGATAAAGCTATAAATATTAACAACATAAGAACATTTTCCGATTTTTTCGCTTTTAAAATTTGTAAGATGTCTGAAAATAGCTATCTTTGCACCGCTTTAGAAAAATGGCGGGATAGCTCAGTAGGTTAGAGCGTCGGATTCATAACCCGGAGGTCACGAGTTCAACTCTCGTTCCCGCTACACGAAACAAAAAAGGAAGTTCGAAATTTTGAACTTCCTTTTTTGTTTCGTGTTTTAATTGATAATTAAACCGCTTTAAAACTCATATCCAGGCTTTTTACCGAATGGGTAAGCGCGCCGACCGAAATGTAATCAACGCCACATTCGGCGTAGTCGCGTAGAGTATCGAAAGTGATGCCGCCCGACGATTCGGTTTCGTATTGTCCGGCAATTATTTCAACGGCTTTGCGTGTATTTTCCACCGAAAAATTATCAAGCATAATGCGGTCGACACCACCGATAGCCATAACCTGTGCCAGCTCGTCGAAGTTACGAACTTCAATTTCTATTTTCAGGTTTTTGCCTTTTTCTTTCAGGTAATCTCTGGCACGGAGAATGGCTTTATCAATTCCCCCGGCAAAATCCACATGGTTGTCTTTCAAAAGGATCATATCGTACAATCCGATACGGTGATTTACACCACCGCCAATTTTTACCGCTTCTTTTTCGAGCAGGCGAAGTCCGGGAGTGGTTTTGCGGGTATCGAGCACACGTGTTTTGGTTCCTTCGAGCAATTTCACATACTTACGGGTACGTGTAGCCACACCGCTCATGCGCTGCATAATGTTGAGCATCAGGCGTTCGGTTTGCAGCAAGGACTGAATTTTTCCTTCCACCACGAAAGCCACATCGCCCACCTTCACCTCAGCTCCATCCTGAATGAATACCGTCGTTTTCAGTTCGGGATCGAATGCTTTGAAAATCTGACGGGCAACTTCTACGCCTGCCAAAACGCCATTTTCTTTGATTATTAACTGTGATTTTCCGATAGCCGTAGCCGGAATACATGAAAGGGTGGTATGGTCGCCATCGCCAATATCTTCGGCAAACCAAAGTGAAATAAGTTGTTCGAAATCGTTAATCATTTGAAAGTTCTATTCTGAGTTGTTGAATTACAGTTTGATTTCCGGACTTCCGGGTTAATACGTATACGCGGTAAGCTCCACCGCTTGTTTTCAGCTCGCCAATGGCAAAGCTGGCAGCTTCTTTATTCCCTTTGTGTAAAACCTGAAACGAACTGACCTTATTTGTCCTGAAAAAGTCGGCAATAATTCCGGAAGCCTGTTGTTTGCTGAATACGTCGTTTTTGTTTCCGATAACTAATTCCACATTCGTATTCAAATAAGCCGAAAGTTTTCCGGCATCGCCATTGTTAAGAGCTGAGATTATATCGGAAGGTACTTCTGTTGATTGAGCCATCACCATAGGTAAAGCGAAAAACATAAAAGCACTGATCAAAATAAATTTAATTGTTTTCATAATTGATAAAATTTTTATTTTTATGCGAAAACCAAATTTTTTAATCGATTTCTCGTTAAAAAATCCCATATTTGCATTGATTAAATTATTTGTGCTGCAAAAATACACTAATTAATTCGTTGCAGCCAAATATTTCATTGTTTTTTATATATAACAAATAATACACCAAAGAGGCGGAAAAAGAGGTAATTTAATGAAAATAAAATTTTTAGTTGTTGGAAAAACTATCAATCCCCACCTTATCAGGTTACAGGATGAATATCAGAACAGATTAAAACATTATATCGGTTTTGAAACAATCGTCATACCCGAATTGAAAAACACCAAAAATATTTCGGAAGCCGAGCAGAAAGAAAAAGAAGCCGATTTAATACTTAAAACATTGGATGTTAGCGACGAAGTGATGCTATTGGATGAAAATGGAAAACAATTTTCGTCGGTTGGTTTTTCGGAGTTTTTATCTAAAAAAATGCTTGAGTCGCACAAGTGCATGGTTTTTGTGGTCGGAGGGCCGTATGGTTTCTCCGAAAGAGTTTACAACAGGGCAAACGGATTGATTTCTCTTTCGGTTATGACTTTCTCGCACCAAATGGTCAGGGTGATTTTTGTAGAACAACTTTATCGCGCTTTTACTATTCTGAAAGGAGAACCGTATCACCACGAGTAATGTTATGCATTTCGGGTTCAATAAATTTGAAGTTTTATTATCGATGAAAATACCTAAAACATACCGGATTATCATTTACGCTTTGCTGGCAAGTATTGCGTTGGGTTGGTTGTGCGAGTATTTTTATCAAAAATCGCCTCAACGAGCCATACCGATTGAAAAGTTCAGAGCCGAATTAACTAAAAAGGAAAAACTGGCAACTAAAACACTGGGTGACTTAAAAGATATTATTGTCCGAAGCTCTGCCGATTCGCTGATAAACTATCGATATGCCGACAATGATATTTCATATTATCTGTTCGGGAAGGGCGAACTGGTTTTCTGGTCGGATAATCATATTGAAATTCAGGGGAATCCGTTGAATGAAACAAACGGCTGGCAGTACAATAAACTTTCAAATGCACATTGTTTGGTTAAATCTGTCCCGGTCAACTCAGGCCGTTTGGTTGCCGTGATTGTTGTGAAATATGATTATCCTTATGAAAACAGGGATTTAATTAACAGTTTTGCACAAGGTTTTGATGTCGATAAGCGTATTGAATTAGTTCAGGGAAGTAATAAAGATAAATATGCTGTTTTCGATACTCAAAACCACTATTTGTTCTCGCTCGCGAGACCTGAAGTACCGATTTACAGTGATTTTTGGGGAATATCAGGATTAATTCTGAACATTATTTCTGTTTTTCTTTTGCTGTTCCTTTATGCCAACAGTGCTAAGTTGTTTAATACCAAACAATTTGGTGTATATAAATTCGGGCTAATAACGATTTGTGTTGGTATAATCGTTGGTGCGAGTTTATATTTCAACCAGCCATCATTGCTTTACTGGAATAAAGTGTTTTCTTCGTTTGAATATTCATCTAATCCATTTCTGGCATCTATAAGTCACCTGACGATTGTTACCATTTATTTTCTGGCTGCCAATTATCTTTTTTTCTTCCATGTCAATATCGGACACCGAAACCGGCGTTTGAAGGGCTTTATATTGCAATTTTTGTTTGTTGTTTATTTTTTGTTGGTTTACCACATTTTAAGTAGTCTTATTTTTCACTCAAGTATCAGGGTGCCTATTCTCCAGTTTAAGGACATTTCATTTTTAGGCATTTGGCTTCATTTGCTGATTTTTATGTGGGGTGTCGGGTTGATTTTACTGTTTTACAAAACACATAATCTGCTGAAAGCCCGGCATCTTGTCCGGCAATCAGTTTTATCCGACCTAATTCTTGTTCTTCTGGCCGGAATCATGCTTTACCTTTTTTCAGAGAATGAAATGCCTCAAATCAGCATTTCACTTTTAGTGATCATGATGGTGTTTTATTTACCGAACATTTTAAAAAAACGGAAGAATATTTACAGCTATTTGTTTGTGTGGGTATTTATCTTTACAGCATTTTTTATAGTTAATTCATTATTAATCAATGAAGAAAAAAACAGGAACAAATACCGTATTCTTGCCGAGAATATATACATTAACGGTAATACCGAAAATGACCGGATGGCTGATATTTTACTCGAAGAACTGGATATGCAAATAATTAACGATAAAAAAATCAAACAATTATCAACATATTCCGATTCAACATCGAAAGTTAATGAATATCTGAATGAGAGCTATTTGCGTGGTTTCTGGAACAAATATGATATGCGTTTGTATGTAACATTTTCAAATTCGGCTGTTTATCAACAATATACTAGTTTTATCGAACGGGCAGGTACAAAACTTAAAAACACCCATTTTTATTCGGTTCCGGCATCGTTCAGTTCAATGTCATACATTGGCGTTTTTCCTGTAAAAAGCATTGAGAACGATTCGCTTTTTTTGTTTATGGAATTTTATCCCCGTAAAAATTTTAAAAGTTACAGTTTCCCAAACCTGCTCATTTCTTCGACGCCTGACATACAATCCCAATTGAAAATAGCCGTTGCAAAATACGACAACAATTTACTTACCTATTCATCGGGGAAGACTGATTTTCCCAATAAAAGTAACTGGATACCGGAAAGAAAAGGTGATTATTACACCATAACTTATCAGAATAAAAATTACTACGTTTATAACCACGATAAAAATAATAAAATTGTCATTACTGAATTAGAAACACATGCAACCGGCAATTATCTGCTGTATTTTGCCTATACATTCCTTATATTCTATACCTTAAGCCGGATTATAATATGGTTGTACACCCTGAAAAGACGTAAAACCCAATTTCATATCGGGTTTACTTCCAAGTTTCAGAATGCATTTATCATTTTGTTGGTAATAAGTTTTTTGGGAATATTCTATGTTTCGGTTAATTTTATTCAGCAGAAATATGAAGATGAACAAATTCAACAAATAGAAAATAAAAAAAGTTACATCCAAAAAGCTTTGCAGGACATGTATTACTGGAGTCAGGATTTATCGACCGTGAGCCGGCAGGGTTTGAACTTTGATTTGCAGGAACTTTCGTATATGTATCAAACCGATATACATGTGTACGATAACCATGGGTTATTAATCGGGAGTTCGCAGCCGTTGATATTCAATAAAAATTTGATAAGCAGACGAATATCTCCAGAACCATTTTTTACGAATAACAAAAATATTAACCAGAATGAACATATCGGAAAGCTGAATTACCTGTCGGGTTACACCGATTTTTATAACGGCGATTATTTACAAATAGGATATATTGCGGTTCCACAGTTTTTGAGTCGGGAAGAAATCAGAGGTGAAATAGAAGGTTTTTTGTCGGTCATCATTCATATTTACCTGATTATTATTGTTCTTGCCATTATTCTTAGCCTTTTTATCGGCCGGCAATTGTCGGCTCCGTTAAAAATGATTGAGAATAAGCTGAAACTTATGCGTTTCGGTCATCGCAACGAAAAAATTGATTATCAGCTTAATGATGAAATAGGTCAATTGGTTGCTCAATATAACCGGACGATCGATGAACTGGAGAAAAGTGCAAAAATGCTGGCACAATCCGAACGTGAATTGGCATGGAAAACCATGGCCAGACAAATTGCCCATGAGATAAACAATCCACTCACTCCCATGAAGTTAACTATCCAGCAATTACAACGAAGAAAAAAAATGGATGATGAAAGCTTTGATGAATATTTCGAGAAATCTACACTGACACTTATCGAACAGATTGATAATTTATCGCGAATCGCAGGTACATTTTCAAATTTTGCACGCATGCCCGAAGCCCAGTTTACCCGCGTGGATGTGGCTGCAAAATTATATTCTGTTTTTCAGCTTTTTGTCAACAATCATGAGCAAATAAAAATAAATTATGAAGGGGATGCAAACGGTATATTTGTTTTGGCCGATCCCGAACAACTGGTGCAGGTTTTTAATAATTTGTTGAAAAATGCCATTCAAGCCATACCATCGGAAAAGGCCGGATTAATCAGGGTGAAAATTGACTGTGTTGGAGAAGACGTGAAAATTGAAATTGCCGATAATGGAATCGGTATCCCTGAAGATGTTGCAGATAAACTTTTTGTCCCGAACTTCACAACAAAGAATACAGGAATGGGCCTGGGACTTACGATTTCGAAGAATATTATAGAAATAACGGGTGGTAAAATTTCATTCACCACCCGTGTAAATAAGGGTACCAGTTTCTTTATTATTTTACCTAAAGAAGAATAAAAGTACCGTGCTACTTTTTCAGGTACATTATCTCAGGATTTTCAGCAATATACTTGGTAGTGGCGCTATAGCCGGATTGATATATGTCCTGAAATGATTCGAAACTAAATTCGTGATGTTTTTCGATACATTTGGGCTCGATTAAGAACCGGCACAATTCACGTCCTTCACGTGAATTTTGATGTTGCATGGCACGAATGGAAGAAATCAACGTGTCAGTTGGCTTATTCAATTCTGTGGGAACAATATGCGGAATGACGTCCACTCCGATAATGGTTTGACAATAATCTTCTATCCCTTGTGCAGGCAAATTGTTTAACAAGCCGCCATCCACATAATACGTGTCATTGTGTATAATGGCTTCAAACACACCAGGAATACTTGCAGAAGCGGCTACCCATTTGTCCAGTTCATCTCCCTGGCTTACAATTTCCCATTCTGCTTTGGTAAGATTTACAACACAAATATTCATACGTTTTTTTAATTGATCAAAACTGTTGTGAGGGATTAACTCTTTAATCAATGAACGCAGCATGCTATGATTCGACAGGCCGGACTTAAGAAGAATCGGACGAAAAGTCATTAATTTGGTAATTTTATAAAGTTTATCGTCCTTAATCATTTGTAACATTTCGGCAGGAGTATAACCTGCAGCATAAAGCGTACCTACAATAGCGCCCATACTCGTACCCGCTATATGATTTACAAAAATTCCGTGATCTTCAAGAGCCTGCAAAACCCCGATATGCGCAAATCCGAGTGCGCCGCCTCCACTCAAACAGAGTCCCGGAACTTCGTTGCGGGAAGAAACAAAAAAGAAATCTTTAATCAGTCCCATAAAGGTTAAATTTTGTATGTTAGTAATTGAACTTATAAAGAATATGTTAATGGAATAAAAACTTTCAATATTTCAATGTAAAAAAAGGATAAATTGAACTATTTTTGTAATATCATAAATTCACAACAAAATGTTAAATATTTGGCGGTCATCCGATGACTTGCTGATATTTGGCAATTGAAAAACTAAATATCAGCAACTCGAAATGTTGAAATAAACCGTATTTAATTTTATAAACCCTTTTAATAATGAAACGCTTTACATTCATTTTTGTTTTAACACTAAGTGTACAATTTTCTTTTGCAAATTTACTTTACGACATTACCGATGGCAAATTCCGTGCAAAAAAAATTGAAACTCCCCGATCGATGAACGATGGCGAGCATTACTCTCTGAAAGTCAATGATAAATCCATAGTGAAATACAACTATAAAACCGGAGCAACCGTTGACACCCTTTTTAGCATTGCACAAATCAAAAATTGCCCTTTGAAGTCTATTTCGGGTTACGAATTCAGTCCGAACGAAATGAAGATATTGGTTTACACTAACGTAAAATACCGCTATCGCCGGACTTTTACCGCCGATTATTATCTTTACGACATCAAACGCAAAGAGCTTGAACCGCTTTCGGAAAATGGAGCGCAGGAAGTCCCTCTTTTTTCGCCCGACAGCAGGTATGTCGCATTCGCCCGGAATAATAACTTGTTTATGAAAAAGCTTGATTTTAAAACCGAAATTGCTATCACTAAAGATGGCGCAGCAGGAAAAATTATAAACGGAACTCCCGATTGGGTTTACGAAGAAGAGTTTGAGGCAACGCGCCACTTCGCATGGAGCCCCGACAGTAAGTTGTTGGCTTTTATAAAATTCAACGAATCGGATATTCCTGAATTTTCATTCCAACTTTATAAAAATCAGGCTGCCGGGGATGATGACATCAACTTATATCCGTCATTTCAGAAGTTCAAATATCCGAAAGCAGGTGAGAATAACTCCAAAGTGAGCGTTTGCGTTTACGACGATTTCAACAAAACTACAAAGTTCATGCAATTGCCCGATGCCGATCAGGATTTTTATGTGCCACGTATCCGTTGGACCAATTCCGCTGAGCAATTGGTCATTTACAAGTTGAACCGCAATCAAAATCGATTGGATATGTTGATGGCGAATCCGAGATCAACACTTACGAAACTGATTCTACGCCAGGATGATAAATATTATGTTGATTACGAAAATATTGATTTAATGCAATTCACCGCTGACAATCAGTTTTTTTATGCTGTTAGCGAGAAAGACGGTTTCCGGCATATTTATCAATATCGCATGAATGGAACGGTTGTAAAACAAATCACCAAAGGCAATTGGGATGTTACGGATTTCTACGGATACGATGAAGCAAAAAAGGTGATTTATTATCAATCTGCCGAAATATCACCCATGCAACGTGATATTTATGCCATCGATGCTAAAGAGAAGAAAACCCGCCTGACAAATGGAAACGGGACGCACAGTGCAGGTTTTAATTCGAAGTTTACCTGTTTTACCGATGATGCTTCTGGTATTAATATGCCGGATGTAATTACTCTTCGTTCGGAAACAGGATTGCAAATCAGAGTTTTGGAGAATAATTCGGTATTGAAACAGGAATTTTCAGCTTTACAACTTCCTTCCAAAGAGTTTTTTAGCTTCACTACTTCTGACAATGTAAAACTGAACGGTTGGATGCTAAAGCCCGTGAATTTTGATGTCAATAAAAAGTATCCCGTTTTACAGGTACAATACAGCGGCCCGAATTCGCAGGAAGTACTGGATAAATGGAACATTGGATGGGAGTATTACCTGGCAACAAAGGATTATGTGGTTGTTTGCGTTGATGGACGTGGAACGGGTGCCCGCGGTTCGGAATTCCGCAAATGTACTTATCAGCAGATCGGGATATTCGAAGCCAGAGATCAGGTAGAAACAGCCAAATATCTTGCTATGCAAAGTTATATCGATAAAGACCGAATCGGAATCTGGGGCTGGAGTTATGGAGGTACAGTGACTTTAGGATCGATGAGTACCGGCGAGCAAATTTTTAAAGCCGGAATTGCCGTTGCCCCTGTAACCGACTGGCGATTATACAATACGGCTTACACCGAACGTTTTATGCGTCGTCCGCAGGAGAATTTTGAAGGTTACAAAAAAACTTCGGTACTTGGTATGGCTGATAAATTAAATGGGAGATTGCTGATAATTCATGGTTCGGCCGACGACAATGTACACACCCAAAACACTCTGTTGTATATCGACAGATTGGTGGAAGCCAATAAACAATTTGAAATGCAGATTTATACCGATAAAAATCACAGCCTGCTCGGAAAGCAAACGCGTAGACATTTATATACAAGAATGAGTGAGTTCCTATTCGAAAATTTATAATTTTTAGATGCTCGGTAATAAAACCATAACACACCGGCAAAATATGTTGTAAAACATTATTTGTGCCCGGCTTTTCTACTTGTTGAATAATGAAAAGTATTAACTTTGTGCGTCTTTTTAATTACAAATTCATTTACTTCATAACTATTTAATTAAAAACATTTTGATATGAGTACAGAAAAGAAAAGTTACGCATTGCCAATTGCAATGATGTTTGCATTATTTTTTATGATTGCTTTCGTAACCGGGTTACCAAGTCCGATGGGGGTGATTGTTGCAAAACAATTCGGAGCTTCTAACTTCGAATCGCAGTTAGGATTTCTCGCAAACTTTTTAGCTTATGCCTTTATGGGTATTCCTGCCGGTATAATGCTTAAAAAATTTGGTTACAAAAAAACCGCTTTGGCGGCTATCGCAGTAGGATTTACAGGTGTTGGAGTTCAGTTTCTTTCAGGTCAGGTAGGTAGTTTTAGTGTATATCTGACAGGTGCATTTATTTCAGGTTTCTCAATGTGTATGTTGAATACCGTTGTAAATCCGATGCTCAACACGCTTGGTGGTGGCGGTAACAAAGGAAATCAGCTGATTCAGTTTGGTGGTTCCATTAATTCAATAGGTGCAACTATAACCCCTATGTTGGTAGGATATTTAATGGGAGCTGAAGCCGGACGAACGATAGAAAAAGCAAATCCTGCTCTTTTCCTTGCACTGGGTATTTTTGCATTGGCATTTGTAGTATTAATATTTGTAAAGATTCCTGAACCGCACATGGAAACAGCAACAGAAAGAAAAGTGAAACACAAACACAGCCCGCTTTCTTTCCGTCATTTTGTTTTAGGCGCAATAGCTATTTTCATTTATGTAGGTATCGAAATCGGCATCCCAAGTACTGCCAATCTTTTTATGACTGCTTCAACTTCCGCATCAAATGCAGGCTTAGGAATTGATGCAACCACTGCCGGCAGTATCGTCGGCGTGTATTGGTTGTTAATGTTAGTGGGCCGTTTGATAGGAGCTTCAATAGGAGCCAAAGTTTCAAGTAAAACAATGATGATTGCTGTATCAACTCTTGGTCTATTGTTTGTTCTGCTGGCAATCGTCAGCCCTATATCTATAACGATTACCTTACCTGTATTGATGACCAAAGTTCCCATCAGCATATTGTTTCTTATATTATGTGGGTTATGTACTTCAATTATGTGGGGCAGTATTTTCAACTTAGCAGTAGAAGGACTCGGGAAATACACGGCCGCCGCTTCGGGTATCTTCATGGTAATGGTTTGTGGTGGAGGTATCGTTCCGTTGTTTCAGGGCTTTATATCTGATAATTTCGGTTACATGAATAGTTATTGGGTAATGTTTGCTTGTCTGGCTTATATGCTTTTCTATGGCTTAATTGGTTCAAAGAATGTAAACAAAGATATTCCTGTTGAATAAATAAAAACTTAATAAAACAAACAACGTAAGATAATATTATGGAAAAACCCTATGTTATAGGTATGGATATGGGCGGAACAAACACCGTATTTGGTGTGGTTGATGCTCGGGGAACTGTTGTTTCGAAAAGCGCCATTAAAACCGGAACACACGATGATGTGAATTTATACGTTAACGATCTTCATGTCGAAATGATGAAACTTATTGATGCAGTCGGTGGTATCGATAAAATTAAAGGAATTGGTGTTGGCGCTCCAAACGGAAATTATTATACTGGAAATATCGAATTTGCACCCAATTTGCCTTGGAAAGGAGTTATTCCGTTTGCAAAGTTGATGTCCAAAAAGTTTGGAATTCCTGCGGCTCTGACCAACGATGCTAATGCGGCGGCAGTTGGCGAAATGACTTATGGCGCCGCCCGGGGCATGAAAAACTTTATCATGATTACACTGGGAACAGGTGTAGGAAGTGGCATTGTTATCGATGGAAAGGTAGTGTACGGACACGATGGTTTTGCCGGTGAATTAGGTCACGTGAATGTGATGCGCAATAATGGCCGCCTCTGCGGTTGCGGACGTTCAGGTTGTTTGGAAGCTTATGCTTCGGCTACCGGAGTTGCACGCTCGGCACGCGAAATACTCGAAACAAATACCAAAGATAGTCTTCTGCGAAACATCCCGATCGAAGATATTACTTCGAAAGATGTTTTTGATGCCGCCATGCAAGGTGACGAAATAGCAAAAGAAATATTCAGCTTTACAGGCAAAATACTGGGTGAAGCATTTTCTGACTTTATTGCCTTCAGCGCTCCCGAAGCTATTATTCTGTTTGGTGGTTTATCTAAAGCCGGCGACATGATCATGAATCCGATTGTTGAGAATATGGAAAAAAATATCCTTGGCATTTGGAAAGGAAAAGTAAAAGTGTTGTTCTCTGAACTGAAAGAAGCCGATGCTGCTGTGTTGGGTGCAAGTGCTTTAGCGTGGGAATTGTAGAATATAAAAAAACAAAAAAATGCGAATTGGAATTACCAGTTCGCATTTTTTGCATCAAAAGCATTTCGATATAAGCAATAAAAAGAAACGCAGAACTTTTCAATTCCGCGTTTCTTATAATCAAATGTATGTGTTGTTCTAATAAACAAAGACAAATAAAAGAAAGTTAAATATTTATGCGTTTTTAGCTTTCAGCACGATAGCTTTGAAAGCTTCAGGGTGATTCATGGCTAAATCGGCCAGCACTTTGCGGTTCATTTCGATACCGGCTTTGTGTAAAGCACCCATTAATTTTGAATAGGACATGCCTTCCAAACGGGCGGCAGCATTAATACGCTGGATCCACAATGCACGGAAATTACGTTTATTGTTTTTGCGGTCGCGGTAAGCATATTGCAAACCTTTTTCCCATGTGTTTTTGGCTGCGGTCCACACATTACGGCGACCTCCAAAATAGCCTCTGGTGAGGCTTAAAATTCTTTTTCTTCTTTTACGTGAAGCAACGTGATTTACTGATCTTGGCATAATTAAAAATGATTTGTGAATGTTAGCGTCGTAATTTTATACGAACTTGAAGCTAAAGCACTCTGATTTTTTGACTAAGAAAAATGTAATTAATCGTTCAATTTCGACTTTTATTTCAAACAAAGCATTTCTTTAACGTTTGTCAGGTCAGCCTTGTTTATAAGGGCTACATGAGTCAGGTTACGTTTTTGCTTTGTTGTTTTTTTAGTCAGAATGTGACTCTTAAAAGCATGTTTTCTTTTAATCTTTCCTGTTCCGGTAAGGGTGAACCTTTTTTTTGCACCGGAGATAGTTTTCATTTTTGGCATTGTTATTATATTTAATTTATAAAAAATCTCTGATAAATTATTTTGTTTTTTTGGGAGAAAACATGATAATCATTCGCTTTCCTTCCAGCTGGGGCAGCTGATCAACTTTGGCGTAATCTTCCAAATCGTTGGCAAAACGAGCTAAAAGCACTTCACCTTGATCTTTGAAAAGAATGGAACGACCTTTAAAGAACACGTAAGCTTTCACTTTACATCCTTCTTTCAAAAATTCCTGAGCATGTTTCAATTTGAAATTATAATCATGATCATCAGTCTGAGGACCGAAACGGATTTCCTTCAGGATAACTTTAGCAGTTTTTGCCTTTTGCTCTTTTTCACGTTTTTTTTGATGGTACAAAAACTTTTGATAGTCAACAATCTTGCAAACAGGCGGTACGGCATTTGGCGAAATTTCCACCAAATCTAATTCGAGTTGATCTGCGATTCGCATGGCTTCTTCAAACGAATAAATGCCTTGTTCAACGTTATCTCCTACCAAACGTACTTCTTTTAGGCCCTTGATTTTTTCATTTATCCTGTTGGGTTGATCTTTTTCTCTACCCCTCTGAGGCCTGATGGTTAGTTGTTTAGCTATTGCTTGTTTCCTCCCTAAATTTAATTGTGAATAAAATACTGTGTATACATTTTTGAGCGCGCAAATATAATACATTTTTTTCAATTAGCGATACTGTTATTCAAATTATTATCAAAAGTAGTCAATAATTAGAATTAATGAATAGAAGCTGTTGTGTATCTTCAAAAAAAACAGTACTTTTGTTCCACTTTTTTGAAAAAGAAAGTGTGATGGGAAATTAAGCGACTAATCACATAATAACGAAACGCTTAAATTTTGAGTAACACAATTATTTTAAACGAATGAAAACATTTGAATTAAAAGGAACAGTAAGAACTGACCTTGGAAAAAAAGCCTCGAAAGCTGAACGCGTTGCAGAAAACGTGCCTTGCGTGCTTTACGGAGGAAAAGAAAACGTACATTTTACTACGACGGTGAGCGATTTACGTAAATTGGTGTATTCACCTGACGTATTTGTTGTTGATTTGGACATAGATGGCAATAAATGTAAAGCCATTATGAAGGCTTTGCAATTTCATCCGGTAACTGACAAAGTATTACACATCGACTTTTTACAAGTTTCGGAAGATAAACCGGTTGTTGTAGAATTACCTGTTAAACTTGAAGGTTTGGCCGAAGGTGTGAAAGCCGGGGGTAAATTGAGCCTCGAAATGCGTAAACTGAAAGTAAAAGGTATTTACACGCAGATTCCGGAAAGAATCGTTATCGATGTAACTTCTTTAGGTTTAGGAAAAACAATTCAGGTTGCTAAGGTAACAGCCGAAAACCTTGAAATACTGAACGCTAAAAACGCTGTTGTTGCACAAGTTAAATTAACAAGAGCTGCCCGTGGCGCCGCTGCTACCGCTGCTACAGGTAAAAAATAATTTCTCGACTTGAATGAAGTACTTAATTGTAGGATTGGGTAACATCGGTAATGAGTACCAGGACACCCGCCACAACATAGGTTTTACAATATTGGACGCTTTTGCTAAGGCGTCCAATGTTTTTTTTACCGAAAACCGGTACGGCTACACTTGCCATGTGAAGCTGAAAGGGCGTACACTCATATTATTAAAACCTTCCACATTTATGAACCTGAGTGGAAATGCACTGCGTTATTGGATGCAAAAAGAAAAAATTGAAATTGAGAACGTTCTGGTTATTGTAGATGATATTGCATTGCCATTCGGAACGTTGCGCCTGAAACCTCAGGGTTCGGATGCCGGGCACAACGGATTGAAAAATATTCAGGAAATACTCGGGCACAGCAATTATGCGCGTTTGCGGTTTGGAATTGGGAGCGATTTTCCTAAAGGCCGGCAAGTGGAATACGTGCTGGGGAAATGGACGGCTGAACAATCCTCGGCTTTGCCCGAACGCGCCGAACGTTGTGTCGAAATTATTCAGAGTTTCTGTTTGGCAGGAATGCAGTTAACCATGACACAGTTTAATGGGAAATGAAGCCCCTAAATCCCATCTCGCTTCTCGCCTAAAGCAGAGACACGGTAAAGGGGACTATATTATTTCATTAACTAAAAGTTTTTATTTAATAAGGGTGTTTTAAAATCTCTCCGTCAGCTGACGGATTGAAGATTGAGAGGGGTTTATGAAAACCGAAGTACGCATAGATAAATGGTTATGGGCGGTGCGTTTGTTTAAGACACGAACTTTGGCTGCCGAAGCTTGCAAAAAAGGGAAAGTGATTATTCAAAACGTGCAGGTAAAACCATCACGCAATGTAAAAGTGGGTGATGTGGTTTGTATCAAACGTAATCCTATTCTTTTTTCGTTTAAAGTGCTTGCGCTCGCCGAAAACCGGATGAATGCCAAGCTCGTTCCGGGTTTTATGGAAAATGTTACCACGCCCGATCAGCTTGAGTTGATTGAATTGGGCAAAATTGCCGGACAAACCGGACGCGACCGTGGAACGGGACGACCTACCAAAAAAGAACGCCGCGATCTCGATGACTTTATCGAACCCGTGTTTATGGACGAGGAGGGAGATTGGGATTTTGATACCCCCTAATTCTCCTCTCGCCTCTCACCTAAAGTCGAGACACAGCAAGACGAACTTAATGTTGTCCTATTAATCTATTGTGTCATTGGACTTCATAAAATACAACATTGATATTATTTAAATCATGAAATTGTTAATTATAAATTGATCGCCATGTTTATAGCCCGCAAACTTAAAAAAGAAAATATTTGTGAATATTTGCTGTATATGTGGCAGATAGAGGATTTGATTCGTGCATTCGATTTGAATATCGACACGATAAATGAACGGATTATATCGACTTTCCCTGTAAAAGATGAGGTTGAACGCAAATCATTGTACGAATGGTACGAAAGTCTTATTGAAATGATGCGACTTGAAAATGTGCAGGAACAAGGTCATTTACAATTGAATAAAAATATTATTATCGAACTTAACGATTTCCATGCGTTGATACTCAAATCAGAGCAAGTACCTGCCTATAATGCCAAATTCTTTCATATTCTTCCCTTTATCAATCAATTACGCCAAAAAGGGGAAGAAGGCTTGAGCGACATAGAACTTTGTTTTAATTTTATGTATGGCATTATGGTACTACGTATGAAAAAGGCTGAAATTAGCCCTGAGACTCAACAGGCTAAAACAGAGGTAAGCAAGTTTATGATACTTCTTGCCAAAAATTATCAACAATATAAAAACGGAGAACTCGATCTGGAGAACTGATGTTTTGCGTTTCGTGTTTCATGTTTCAGGAAAAATGTGTATTTTTGGAACGTTTAAAGAATCATAACATTCATCCTAAAAACAAGGCGAAATGAAAGGTATTGTTCTGGCCGGTGGTTCCGGTACTCGTTTATATCCTGTTACTAAAAGTATTTCAAAACAAATTATTCCGGTTTACGACAAACCCATGATTTATTATCCGCTTTCGGTATTGCTGTTGGCGGGTATCAGGGAAATACTTATTATTTCCACTCCTCAAGACATTCATCTTTATGAAAATTTACTGGGTAATGGCGATGATTTGGGTATTAAACTCGAATATGCCATTCAACCATCGCCCGATGGTTTGGCACAGGCATTTATTATTGGTGAAAAATTTATCGATGATGACAATGTGTGTATGGTGCTGGGCGATAATATATTCTATGGTTTCGACTTTACGCGTACTTTGCGTGAAGCCGCCGAGTTGAAAGATGGCGCCATTGTTTTTGGATATTATGTGAACGACCCCGAACGTTATGGAGTGGCAGAGTTTGATCCAACAGGGAAAGTATTGAGCCTCGAGGAAAAGCCTGCCCAGCCGAAATCGAACTATGCTGTAACCGGTTTGTATTTTTACAGTAACGATGTGGTGAAAAAATCGAAAGGACTGA
The DNA here is from genome assembly GCA_021371875.1 of Bacteroidales bacterium. Classification (GTDB taxonomy): domain Bacteria; phylum Bacteroidota; class Bacteroidia; order Bacteroidales; family Paludibacteraceae; genus Paludibacter. The sequence continues at coordinate 11,603 of JAJFVH010000055.1, read as the reverse complement.
AACCGTCGAAACGCGGCGAGCTGGAAATTACCGACCTCAACCGGTTGTATCTTGAAGAAGGACGCCTGAGTCTGAAAATGATGGGACGTGGCATGGCCTGGCTCGATACGGGAACGCACGACAGCTTGCTCGAAGCATCTAATTTTATTGCCACCATCGAAAACCGGCAGGGATTGAAAATCGCCTGCCTCGAAGAAATAGCTTACCGGAATGGTTATATCAGTCGCGAACAACTGCTCAAATTAGCTGCACCTTTGAAGAAAAACCATTATGGTGAATATTTGATTAAAATTGCAAATGAAGTTGTTTGATAAACCGGTGATTGGTTAATGAGTTAATTGAGTTGATTAAGTTGCTTGAGTCTCTCAAAACTCGGAACTTTTTCTTTTTATCTAGCATCTGAATTCGTATTAATTTGTGTTTAATGGAAATTATAGAAACTCCTGTCTCGGACCTGTTGATTATCAAACCCCGCATATTTGCTGATGCACGTGGTTTCTTTTTTGAATCGTATAACGAAAAAATTTATAACGAAGTAGGTCTTAATATCCATTTTTGTCAGGATAACCAATCCAAATCGGGTTATGGCGTGATTCGCGGATTGCATTATCAGCTTCATCCACATAGCCAATCAAAACTGGTTTCGGTGATTCAGGGTGTGGTTTGGGATGTAGCGGTGGATTTACGGGCTTCTTCTCCCACTTACGGACAATGGTATGGCGTGGAACTCACCGGAGAAAATCATTTGCAATTCTTTATTCCGCAAGGATTTGCGCACGGTTTTTCGGTACTGAGTGAAACGGCTGTTTTCTCGTACAAGTGCGACGATTTTTACAATCCTGCACTCGAACGCGGCATTATATATAACGATCCGGCTTTGTCCATCGACTGGAAGATTCCTGCCGGTAAAGCGCTGGTTTCGGACAAAGACACTAAACATCCGTTGTTTAAGGATGCAGAGAAGACTTTTTAAAAGCTTCCGCTGATCCCTCCGAAGGAGGGGAAAACAAAGAGGTTCGATAATTTATTAATAATAACAAAACTGACTATTATTCCTCCCCATCGGGGAGGTTGGGAAGAGCTATTATGACAAACATATTAATCACCGGCAGCCACGGACAATTAGGCAACGAAATGCAGCAAGCCGCAGCACGTTATCCGGCATTCAATTATATTTATACCGATATTGACGAACTTGACATTTGTGATAAGACGGCGCTTGAAATTTTTGTCAAAGCCCATACTGTGGATATTATTGTGAATTGTGCTGCTTACACCGCCGTGGATAAAGCTGAGGACGATGTGGAACTTTGCTATAAAATAAACCGCGATGCAGTGAAAAATATTGCCGAAATAGCTGCCGCCAACAAGTTGAAAGTAGTGCATGTTTCGACGGATTATGTTTATGACGGAACGAATCACGTGCCCTATACCGAAGATCAACCTGTTTGTCCATCAAGTGTTTATGGGAAATCGAAGTTGGCAGGTGAAGAAGCTTTGCTCGAAAGATGCCGGCAAGCAGTAATTATTCGTACTTCGTGGCTTTACTCATCATTTGGCAGCAACTTTGTAAAAACGATGATGAAACGCGGCGCCGAATGTGATTCGCTCAACGTGATTTTCGATCAGGTTGGAACCCCGACCTATGCTGCCGATTTGGCGGAAGCAATCATGAACCTTTTGGATCACGAACCATTTGTGCCAGGCATTTATCATTTTTCCAACGAGGGAGTGTGTAGTTGGTACGACTTTGCTAAAAGCATTCATCGCATAGCGGGAATTGAGTGCAGCGTACAACCCATCGAGACGAAAGACTATCCTACACGCACGCCACGCCCTCACTATAGCGTGCTGAACAAATCCAAAATCAAAGCCACTTACGAAATAACCATTCCTCATTGGGAAGAGAGCCTTGAAAAGTGTATTGCCCTTTTACAAAAGAAAGTGTAGATAAACCTGAGCATCGATTTCCTGTTTTTGTACAACCTCTTTGCTCACGCCACAACCTAAAAAGTGGTCAATATCACCGAAACAACCTGATTTGTTTTCAATTAGTTTTTTTGTTAACTCTCCCAAATGTCAAGAATATTATTTTAAAATACTCCTTAACACTCTGATTATTTATATATTTCATATTTAAATGAATTTTACGAGGTATGATTTCTTCAATGTAAACCTTTTCAGGGTTTGTCACATTGCCGAGAATCTCATTTTCATTAATATACTCAATAGATGCATAATCTGTGATTCCCGGTCGAACAGTCAAGACCCTAACTTGTTCAGGGGTGTATAAATCAACATATTTACGAACTTCAGGTCGTGGACCTACTAAACTCATTTCACCTTTTAATACATTGAAAAGTTGAGGTAACTCATCTAACTTAAGCCGTCTGATAAGGTATCCCATTTTTGTCATTCTGGGATCACATTCTCCGATTGTAATCAAACTCTTTTTATCGGAGCCGACTCTCATTGATCTGAATTTGATTAATTTAAAATCAATACCATTTTTCCCGACTCTATTCTGCATGTAGAATCCTCCGCCTTTACTTTCAATAATAATCAAAATATAAATAAGTAAAAATAAAGGAAGTAACAATAGAATTCCAACGGAGGAAAAAAATAAATCAAATAATCGAATCATTAGTGGGTTACAACTTTTTCGTAAGCTATTTTTACTGTATTAATTACATAATCAACTTCTTTATCAGTTAATTGAGGATAAATTGGCAAAGATATCTCTTGAGCGTAATTTTGATAGGATTGTGGATATTTTGCAATATCATATCCCTGATTCTTAAAAAATGAAAGCATCGGCATCGGTATAAAGTGTACATTTACAGCTACTTTATGATTTGTAATTTCTTGTATCATTTCGTCGCGTTGTTTTTCTGTAATTCCTTTTATTCTGATAGCATAAATGTGATAGGATGATTCTTTTATCCTGGAAAATTGAGGTGGAAGAAATGCCCAGTCATAAGCAGAAAATAAATTATGATAGCGTTCTGCTATTCTTTTCCGTTGTGCTAACAGTAAAGGATATTGACGCATTTGAGCTAAACCAATGGCAGCATTCACATCCGGCATGTTAATCTTCATACCTAATCCAAGTATATCGTATCGCCAACCGCCTGTTATCGACTTTGAAAATGCATCTTTAGTCTGGTAGTTTAGAGAAATCATACGCAGTATTTTAAACAATTCTTTGTTGCTGAAAGGAGCAGGTAAATTTAAACAAATAGCACCACCTTCGGCTGTAGTGATATTTTTGACAGCATGTAAAGAAAAAATTGTGACATCAACATCAGTACCAATATTTTTTCCCTTGTATCTTGCCCCAAGAGAATGTGCAGCGTCGTTCAGCACTAAAATTCGTCCAAGTTGTGCTTGAATATCAGATGTCGGTGTAAACAGCTCTTTGACTGCCTGCTCGTTTACTAACTCCATTATTTCCTGATAATCACAAGGCCAGCCTGCAATATCAACGGGAATAATCGCTTTGGTTTTGGCAGTTATTGCTTTTCTGATTGATTCAATCGAAATGTTGAAATCATCATTTATATCTACCATTACAGGTTTTGCTCCGGCATGTAAAACTGCCAATGCCGTTGCACTATAAGTATATGCCGGCACAATTACTTCATCAGCTTCTTTTACCCCTAACCACCTAAGCATCATTATTGCACCTGAAGTCCATGAATTAACACATAATACAGCCTTAGCATTGGTGAAATGACGTATTTCATCTTCTAAAGCTTTTACTTTCGGTCCTGTGGTAATCCAACCTGATTTTAAAGAATCAACGACTTCATCTATTACGGAATCATCTACAAAGGGAGGGGAAAAACTTATTTTCATAATCATTCAATATTGTATTCAACTGTTTTATCTTGAGGTGTTTACAAGAAACTTTTTTTTTAATAAAATTTTATAAATACCATTCCAATAGCCCAATCCATAAGATATATGAATAGTAAAAAACATAAATGGTAAAATATAAATCAATTTAATATCTTTATAATCAATATATTTTTCGACTGAAAAAATTATTGATATCAGCAAGTATAATAAAATAACAGAGATGTATATAGTTAATAAAATTTTTGAGAAAAATGATGTCAAAAAGCCAACTGTTAAACCTAACACAAACAATGATGGGAAAAATTGCCGAATAGTTGCAGCACTCCCGATTTTTTTATTCACCAAAGGCTTAAACATACCATATTGAAAATACATTTTAGCTGTTTTATTAATTTTATCACGTGCATAATAATCAATTACCAATTGTGGGATAAGATATATCTTCCCCCCGGATTTTGTAAGCCTGGCATTAAACTCGTCGTCTTGATTTCGAATCAGTTCTTCGTCAAATAACCCTATTTTATCAAATATGTTCCTGTGGTAACAGCCAAAAGGAACTGTATCTGTTTCAATGATTTCTTTTGCGCCAATTTTATGTCTGGAATCACCAACACCAAATTTATGGCTTGTCGCTATTGCTATTGCCCTACAAACAGAATTGTCTCTGGCTGGCAGCGTATTCCAAACAGCGCCAACGTTATCAGCATTTAATTCATATAGATATTTTACTAAGGTTGAAACATAATTAACAGGATAAATACAATGCCCATCGATTCTCATTATTATATCTCCTTTCGATTGTTTAATCCCGATATTCAATGCCTGAGGAACATATCTTTGAGGATTTTCAAATAACTTAATAAAATTATACTGTTTAATATAAGATTCTATTTTTTTCTGAGTATTATCAGTGCTTAATCCATCAATGAAAAATAACTCCATTAGATCACGTGGGTAATTTTGATTTATTATGGAATGAATACATTTATCAATATAATTTTCTTCATTGTAAATTGGACATATTATTGTTACTCTTTTTAAAGCCATGTATTTCTTTTAAATTTTATGGAATAAATAACCTGAAATTTGTTCTATAGATTAAAATTTTCTTTTTCATTTTGAAGGGGAAAATAGAAACCTAATATATATCTTTAATTAACTTAAATGCTGCTTGTTTGTATCCATACACAACTTTTGAAGGTATATTTTTCATTGACGAATGTTCATCATGTGTTACAATCAAATCAGCAATATATATAATCTTGCCATTTGTATCTCTTATCTGTTTGGCTAATATGAACTCTTCTCCCATAAGAAAGCTGTTGTCTACCAAAAAAAAATTGTTTTTAAAAAAGGTTCTTGTTAAAATATAACAAGATCCATGACCTGCGTATATAATTTGAGTCTTATCGAACCCTTTTCTGTTTTGTTCCGATTTAGCTATCCTTAATATTTTTGTTGTCAATAAGATAATTTTAGCTATTGTATAGTTTGAGTAATAAATATAATAAAAAAACAATCTAATTTTTGATGTCCCGTTAATTGAATAAGGATTTTGATGAATACCATTCTTTTTAATAATATTGGGGGATATTAAGAAGATGTTATCCTCGAGTTGAACTTGATTTAATTTTCTAAAGAATGATTCATTGAAAACCAAGTCGTTATTCCCAATTATTACATAATCGTATTTATTGATGTTACCTTTTAAATATTCAAGCCCAACATTTAATGCCCCGAAATAACCTAAATTATTTGTTTCAAATATTAGATTAACTTTGTTTTGAACAGAATAATTGTCATGTTTCCAGGTCGTTAACTTTTCCTTTTCTGATAAATCTGAATTGTTGTCGACAATAATTATGTCGGAGTCAGAATCATTATCAATTATTGAACGTATGCAATTTATTGTCAAATCAGAGTTGTTATAATTAACGTGAATAAACGCAGTCTTCATAATTTAATTGTATCGATTATATAAAAAAACAGATACTTTGAATATTTAATAATTAGTTAATTGTATTTGGGTATTTGTTTTTATGTTTATAATAAAAAGTATACCATGAAATAATTGAAAGTAAAGAAAGGATTATATTTGAAATAAGAAATGAATACGATATGTTAATCATTGAATTAGAGTAATTAAATAAAATTACCATTACAATAAAGCTTATTGTTAAATTTACGGTGTTAAAGGGAAAATTGCTGACTGCATCCAACGGGTTCCGAAGTAATAAATAGATTGCCTGTGGCAATACAGACCAAATTAAGATTTTCACAATTCCAGTTGACTCCAGATATTTTTTATTAAAAAATAATTCAATAAAAAACTCAACGTTAAAGTAGACAATAAAGCCAATAAAAACAGATAATAAAATATATACGAACATGAGGATATTAACTGATTTCTGGATTTGCCTGTGTTGATTTAAAGCAAAGCGCTCGCTGACATAAGGGAGTAGAATCATACCTAAAAAAGCAAAAAAAGGAGTTATCATATTTGAAATCATTATTCCGGTAGAGAAAAAAGCTGTTTCTGAAATTCCAAATCTTGAATTTGTAATTATTAACGGTACAGCGTAAAATGAAAATAAAACAAAATCACCAATTAACCGGGTGAATCCAAAGGGTAATAGCTCTTTTAAGGAAGATTTAATTAATTTGATATTGTCTTTTATTCTAAAGCCTTTAAAATAGATAACCATATCATCGTAAACTAAATATGAGCAATAAAGAAGTGTTACTATGCTCCATATATTTAATACATAAAGAACTTGCCCAAAGTTAAAAAAACTTCCGATGAGTATCAAAATCTGAATAATCATCTGTGAAATATTGTATTTGAAAAAATCACCTTCGCCTCTGTAAAATGAATATAAAAAACTACTTACGCAAATCGAAAAGGAATAAAATATAACGGACAAGAATAGACCATCATCTATAAGTGTTCCGGTAATTATTGGGGTTAATTCATTTTTGAAAATTAAAAATAACAATCCAAGTAATATCGTTGAAAATAGAATCAATAATATCGCTGACACTAATGTGGATTTTGTTTTATTTTCTTCTCCTTTAGCTTTGTAAAACGATAGGTATTTGGGGATCGCTATACCCATACCACTCAACATGATAAATGAAATTACAGCGCTGTTTTTTTTAATGATACTATAAACCCCATAAGACTCGATAGACAACTGACTACTTAATACTTTGTTTGTAACAAAGAGAGAAATCAGTATGAGAAGTTGTGAAAAAAAAGTTAAGATTACGTCTTTCCCAATTTTTGATTTTAATATATTTACATCAAAATTCATATTGTCTGATTTGGTTTATATGATAGTCTCAAGATAAAATAAAACGCGATAAATACTACAATATAACTTGTGTAAGCCCAAACCGAAGTAGCAAATGAATATAATATAAAGAACAAGAAAGAAGATATAACTACCTTTGATACAAATGAATCGGGTCTTTTTTTAATTGTTACAAGAGAATGTCCTGAAATAATTCCCATAATTGCTATAAAAAATCCACTTCCAAAGGGGCCAAAATCTTCGATAATAAATCTAAAAACAGTATAAACGTTCGTAACCATCTCCTCATGAATTTTATCATTACCATAAGATAAAAATTCAGTAAATACACCTAACTCTCTATTTGCTAAACCTAAGTAGTTTGAAATGCCATAAAACGTTTTAAGTTCAAATGGGAAATCAGTATTCCAATTATTTGAGAACCAAGAATCAATAGCAGGCAAATGCCCAAAAGCATAATTGATAAATCTATAAGATATTAATTTGACTGATTCAGCGTTTATTTCATCAGTTCTTAATAACATTGAAAAAAACAGTAATCCAAAAAATAATATAATCAGTAAACTTATTTTAACAATCAATTTAATATTGAGTTTGGGAAAAGGTTTGTCGGCTGAGTACATTGAAACAATTTTTCCTGAGAACCATAAAAAGACACTTGCTATGAATCCGGCTTTCATTGCTTGAGATAAAGCAACAATTAATGGGGGAATAAACACAATAAACAAAATCCATTTTCCTTTATTGGTAATGAAAGTTGAAATATATCCACCGTAAAGCGGAGCCAGATAAACAAATACTAAAAGTAACTGATCCAAAAGGGTTGATTGTTCTTCACCTGCATATCTATCACCTGCAATTGAATTATTCATCTCAAGGAGCTGGTTAAGGTTAAAAAAGTTTTGTATTCCAAATCCATATCTCGAAATTTGAACAAAGGGATAAATTAAACCAAGGATTGATATGAAAATTAAAATAGTTTTAGATCTTTCTTCTTGAAAAATAAATCTTTCTGTTTGTTGATCCGAATAATTTGCCCAAGCTTTGCCTATAGTGGATGAAATTAGAAATATTATACAAGCACATTGAATATATAAAAAAACTGTGCCTGTGAATTCATATACTTGACTAAATAGAAATGGAATGAGAATAATTTGAATTAACCAATATACTGAAAATAACTTTGCAGGTTCAATAATGCTTCTATCTTTGATTATAAATAAGAGTATTATTGCTATAAGTGATGTAAGAAGTATGGTTAAAGTCATTTCTATTTAATTATCTAATAATCAAAGGAAAAACATTAAAACAAAACTAACTGTTTTATAAAATTAATTAAATTAGATAGTTTTATGATATGTTTTTGTTTAAAATGGACAATAGAATTAAAAGCAAATTGAGTATTAATAAATTTCATTTATTTTTAATGGTTTGAATATTTACAATCTCCCATCCACCCATCTTCTGTCCACCACGGCTTTGGTATCGAACACCGCAGCTCCGGCACGGTAATATTTTTCAAAATCAAATGTTTTAAATTCGTCGTGAGCAACAGCTAAAAGCACCGCCTGATATTTTTTATTCACATCAAGTGAGTTGATTATTTCAACCCCATATTCATGTTTTACTTCTTCGGCAATTGCCCAGGGGTCGTAAATATCTACATTTGTTCCAAACTCACAAAATTCATGATAAATGTCGATAACTTTGGTGTTTCGGATGTCCGGGCAGTTTTCTTTAAAGGTTACACCAAGAATCAGCACACTTGAACCTTTGATGGTTTGCCCTTTCTGTATCATAAGTTTCAATACTTTATTGGCAATAAAAGGAGCAATACTGTTGTTGACATGGCGGCCTGAAAGAATTACCTGAGGTACGTAACCTAACGATTCGGCTTTGCTTGCCAGATAATACGGATCGACACTGATACAATGACCGCCAACCAATCCGGGACGATATTTCAGGAAATTCCATTTGGTTCCGGCAGCTTCGAGTACATCATTGGTATCGATGCCGATTTTATCGAAAATCAATGCCAGTTCGTTTACGAACGAAATATTGACATCGCGTTGGGCGTTTTCGATAATTTTCGAAGCTTCGGCTATTTTAATACTTGGCGCTTTGTGCGTCCCGGCAGTGATGATGGAGGAATATAATTTGTCTACAACATCGGCAATTTCGGGAGTGGAACCGGACGTGACTTTTTTAATGCTGGTAAGCGTATTTATCTTGTCGCCAGGATTAATACGTTCGGGACTATAACCGGCAAAAAAATCAGTGTTAAATTTTAACCTTGATACTTCTTCAATGACAGGTATGCAATCATCCTCAGTGCAACCGGGATAAGTTGTGGATTCGTAGATTACAATATCATCTTTTTTTATAACCCTACCCAACATTTGCGAAGCTTTGATTAACGGTCGCAAATCAGGCATGTTGAAGTTGTTGATAGGGGTGGGGACGGTAACGATATAGGTGTTGTAATCCTTCAAGTCTTTCTCCACGTTCGAAAACGACAACCCTGATTCCGGATTCTTGTTTCTAATTTCCATGGCTGTTTTCATTCCTTCCAAATCAGCTTCCAACGTGTGATCAAAGCCGTTTTGTAACTCATCTACCCGGTTTTGATTGATGTCGTAACCAAGTACTTTATATTTTTTCCCAAACTCAATGGCAAGGGGTAAACCTACGTAACCCAAACCAATAACTGCAATTTTATATTTTTTCATGTAGGGACTTAGTATAATTTAATCAAATAAAATGGGATTCAAATTTATGTAAATAAAAAAGCTCGCAAAGATACGATAAACCTTTTAAATCACCTAAAAAAACCGGGAACAAAAAGTGAATAAAAAAGCTTATAAAATAAGGGTTCTCAATGTTATTTTTGTAAAATTCCATGATCAAAACAATAAGGGGTAAAGCCGAAGTTATTCTGAATATTTTTTCCTTAATTTACTATAACGTATCGAAATAATTTTTATTACTTTTGTCTATTATGAAATCGACAGCCATTGAATATTTTCCATTAGTTGATGAACAGGGAAATGTAATCGGAAAAGCTACCCGACAGGAGTGTCATTCGGGTTCTTTTTTATTGCATCCTGTTGTACATCTTCATGTTTTAAACAGCAGGGGCGAACTTTACCTCCAGAAAAGAGTCATGAACAAAGACATTCAGCCCGGAAAATGGGACACTTCGGTGGGTGGTCATGTCGATTTTGGTGAAGAAATTGAAGAAGCATTAAACCGGGAAGTGCGCGAAGAATTGGGAATCGTTGATTTTAAGCCGGTTTTTATGCTTCGGTACCAATTCCGGTCTGAGCAAGAGGCTGAATTGGTTCATAGTTATTATGCCATTTACGATGGGGATATTCATCCCGATGCGACTGAAATTTCGGAAGGCAGATTTTGGAATTTAAATGAAATTAATGAAAATATTGGTTTAGATATTTTTACTCCGAACTTTGAAAATGAATTTCAACTGATTGTTAAAAAAGAGCTTTTGCCCGTTGGCAATAAAAATGATTGAGCATGAGAAAAGCAATTTTTTCGCTATTGAATGAGATTGTTAAATTTGTCAAGTCCGACTTTCATTTTGTGTCCTATCTTTATACTTTTGTTTTTATTGCTGTATCCATTTATTTTAATTACACCGAAGGTTTCTACCGGAATATAATCCGAAACAGCTATTTTGAAGGCAATTCAACTTGGGTGTTTCCCCTGTTTTATGCGTCGGTATATTTCGCAGTTGCCATCCCGACTTTTATTTTCAGAAAAGATTTTTCGGCGCTCAAAAATCGGAATTTTTATATCAGAGCCTTATTTTTTATAGGCATATATGGCTTTTCAATAGGATTTTATAGTTACCGGAGTATGGAATTTCCTTCCTTATTCGATGAAGAAACTAAATTTATTATTCGTATTTTGTCCCAATTGAAAAGTTTATTCTTTTATTTTATCCCGCTGATTTTATTAAAGAAATTTGTTGATAAAAAAACGGAAGGATTGTATGGACTGTCAAAAAACACGGAATATATCAAAGGATATTTTTCACTGTTTTTAATGTTATTGCCATTCCTGGTTATTATATCATTTACGCCTGACTTTCAAAGCGCTTATCCACAATTCAAGCCCTGGTTGTTTGACGGTATTTTCGGGATGAAGACATGGCAATATACTTCACTTTTCGAGTTTAGTTACGCCATTGATTTTGTAATGACCGAATTACTTTTCCGAGGTGCGTTGGTAATTGGAATGGTAGCTGTACTTGGTAGAAAAGCTATTTTGCCAATGGTTGCCATGTATGCATCCATTCATTTCGGAAAACCACTCGGCGAAACTATTTCATCTGTCTTCGGAGGTTTTATGCTGGGGGCTTTGGCTTATCAAACCCGGCATATTTGGGGCGGTGTAATCGTTCATATT
>JAJFVH010000052.1 GCA_021371875.1 Bacteroidales bacterium | reverse complement strand
CAGATGAAACCCCCATGACCGAGATTAAAAATCAGGACACACAAGGAGATGATTATAAAATAACAAAACTCAAAGTACCTGTATTATTCCCCCTTTAGGGGGTTAGGGGGCAGATATATAAATTATAAACACATGAAAAAGAAAAATATTATGAGAATTATTTGCGTTAAAATGAAACTGATTTGATTCAAATTCGATAAGAATGTAATCTGATGGATTTCATATTCTGTTTTGTTCAATTTACCAGGAATCTTGGAATGTCGTTCAATATGTCAGAAATTATGCAAAAACAAAGGTATTGTGGAAAATAATCACTTATTTTGTAACTTAATAATTAACCCTGTTTCTGGACGTTGTGTATCTTCAACAATACAGTGAAGCTGTCACCAACAATAATTCAGCAACATTTAGAAATGACGGTCACTAATACAAGACGGACATATTCTCCCTTAACACAACATTGGTTGAAAGTTTGTATAAAAGTAGATATTCATAAACGTTAAAAACAGCGTATTTTCAATATGAGCCCAAAACAAGCAAGAGAGTTAAAATCAATTATGAAAAAACCCAATAAACTAAAAATAATAAACGACCCTGTTTTCGGATTTATCAATATCCCGAATGATTTTTTGTACGATATTATTCAGCATCCGTATTTTCAACGACTGCATCGTATCAAGCAGTTAGGGCTCTCGTCTTATGTTTATCCCGGCGCCCAACACACGCGCATGCAGCATTCATTGGGCGCCATGCATCTTATGGGCGAAGCTATTACACAACTCCGGCAGCAAGGGCACGATATTTCGTCTGCTGAAGCCGAAGCTGTGCGGGCTTGTATCCTGTTACACGATATAGGTCATGGCCCTTTTTCGCATGCGTTGGAAAATAGTTTGGTGCATGGAATCAGTCACGAAGAGATTTCGCTGTTGATGATGCAGCAATTGAATGCTGAATTTGGAGGAAGATTAGACATTGCATTAGAAATATTCACCAATGTATATCCCAAAAGGTTCCTGCGTCAACTGGTTTCAGGGCAGTTGGACATGGACAGATTGGATTATCTTAGTCGCGACAGTTTTTTTTCGGGGGTAAGTGAAGGCATTGTCGGTTCTGCACGGATTATCAAAATGTTGAATATACACAACGACCAGTTGGTGGTCGACATAAAAGGTATTTATTCAGTAGAAAAATTTTTGGTAGCGCGTCGCTTGATGTATTGGCAGGTTTATTTACACAAAACATCTGTTGCCGCCGAAAAAATGTTGGTTAATATCTTGAAACGGGCTAAGGAATTAGCTGCAGGAGGAGAATCACTTTTCGCTTCACCCGCATTGCATTATTTTCTTTATCAAAACATTGACAAGAAATCGTTCGAAAAATCAAAAGAAGCGCTCGAAAACTTTGCTATGCTCGACGATTCGGATTTGGTTTGTGCCATCAAAGTGTGGGGAAGTCACGAAGATATTGTACTGGCAACCCTTTGTAAAGATTTTACCAACAGACGCTTATTTAAAGTTGAAATCAATACGGAACCAATTGATATTATTAAGCAAAACCAATATTTGGAACAATACAGGCAATATTTCAATATTAATGATCACGATGCTCAATACTTCATGGGAGATGAAGTTGTAAGTACCGACACATATAGTCCCGAAGATGACAACATCAATATTCTATTCAAGGATGGGACGGTTAAAGATATAGTTGATGCTTCGGATATGCTGAATATCACAGTTTTGACCAAACAGGTTGAAAAGCATTTCTTTTGTTATTACAAAATACAATAACAAAAATTAAAAACAAACAGCATATTATGAAGCTGGATTCATTTAATAATCGTTTATTTTTAATGCACTTTATCAAATCGGGGTCTTAATTTGCAGTAAAATTGGAAATAGTTTCGTACTTTTGCACCCAAATTTTTAAAACATGGAGTTTACGGCTCAACAAATTGCTGATTTCATACAAGGTGTCGTGGAAGGGAATCCTTCGGAACGGGTAAACAATTTTTCGAAAATAGAAGATGGGCAGCCTGGCACGCTGAGTTTTTTGTCGAATCCGAAATACAATCAGTATATATACGACAGTAATGCAAGTATAATACTTGTAAATAAAGACTTTGTCCCCGAGAGAGAAGTGAAAGCCACGCTGATTCGGGTTGACAATGCCTACGAATCGCTGGCATTGTTGTTGTCTGTGGTCGAACGGAATACACAAAAGAAATCGGGAATATCACCGATGGCTTTCATTTCGGAAACGGCCACAGTCGGTGAAAATGTATATATTGCTCCTTTTGTGTATATCGGCGACAAGGTGGTAATCGGTAATAATACTTCGATTCATGCCAATTGCAGCATCGAAGATAATGTGTCGCTGGGTGAAAATGTAAATATATTTGCAGGCGTAAAAATATACAAAGATTGTAAGATAGGTAATAATTGTATTTTACATGCGGGTGTGGTGATTGGCGCCGACGGTTTTGGTTTTGCTCCTACCGAAGATGGTTCATACAAAAAAATCCCACAGATGGGAAATGTTGTATTGGAAGATGATGTGGAAGTCGGTGCAAATTCAACAATCGATCGGGCAACCATAGGAAGTACCTTAATTTGCAAAGGAGTAAAATTGGACAATTTAGTGCAAATTGCACACAATGTCGAAGTTGGCACCAATACGGTTATGGCTTCGCAAACAGGAATTGCCGGATCGACAAAAATAGGGAAAGAATGCCTTTTTGCAGGTCAGGTTGGTGTTGCGGGACATTTACAGATAGCCGATGGTACAATTTTGGGCGCGCAAACTGGAGTGCCCAATTCATTAAAAACGCCGAATCAGACTTATCAGGGCTATCCGGCAGTTCCGGTAAATGTATTCAGGCGCTCGAGCGTTGTCTACAAAAACTTGTCGGATTTACAAAAAATAATTTATGAACTACAGCGAAAAATAGCAGAGTTAGAAAAACGAATTGATTAATTTTTCCAAAAGATAGTCTCCAGTAATCATCCGGATATTATAATTTTGGTTGTGAACTGTCGCAATAAGAATTCAGAAACAGCACATGTCAAAACAAAAAACAATAAAACAATCGTTCTCATTGGAGGGAAAAGGATTGCACACGGGATTGGATATTACGCTAACTTTTATTCCTGCTCCGCAAAATCATGGTATAAAAATAAAACGTGTTGATTTACCGGGACAACCGGTCATTGATGCCTTGGCCGAGAACGTAACGCACACTGCCCGTAGTACCGTTTTGCAAAAGGAAGATGTACAAATCAGCACCGTCGAACATGGTTTGGCATCGCTTTATGCATTCGGCATCGACAATTGTTTATTGGAAGTAAACGCCCCCGAGTTTCCGATATTGGATGGAAGCGCCAAATATTATGTTCAGAAAATCCAGGAAACTGGAATTGAAGAGCAATCTGCTGAAAAAGATTATTATATTGTTCGCAAAAAAATTGAATATAACATTCCTGAAACAGGAGCAAGAATCACTCTTTTACCTGATGACACTTTCAGCCTCGATGTCCACATCGGTTTTAAGTCTCCGGTTTTGGGTAACCAGTTTGCTTCGCTCGACCATCTTGAGGATTTTGCAACGGAAATTTCGGCTGCCCGCACTTTCGTTTTTGTACGCGAAATAGAGCCCTTGTTGAGCATGAATCTTATCAAAGGGGGTGATTTGAAGAATGCCGTGGTTATTTACGATGAAGTTATGCCTCAGGAAACAATGGATAAACTCACCGGAAAATTGCATCAGGATTGTATTGATGCCGCCAAACCGGGTTATCTGACTGAGTTGAATTTTGAAAACGAACCTGCCCGTCATAAGTTGCTTGATGTTATTGGCGATTTGTCGCTGATAGGCAAACCAATTAAAGCCAAAGTTATTGCACGCTATCCTGGACATAAGATAAACACCGAATTAGCCAAACTGATTCGCAAAGAAATTAAGAAGCAAGAAGTACAGGCGCCAGTTTACGACGACACGGTACCACCTGTTTTAGATATAAATGCCATACGAAAATTATTACCACATCGCTGGCCCTTTTTATTGGTTGATAAAATTATTGACATTCACAGCAATGTAGTAGTCGGTGTAAAAAACGTAACCGGTAACGAAACATTTTTCATGGGACATTTTCCTGAGGAACCGGTAATGCCGGGCGTTCTGCTGGTCGAAGCCATGGCTCAAACCGGAGGATTGCTTGTGTTACAGGGTTTGGAAGATGCTGAACGTTATTCAACTTATTTCCTGAAAATCGACAATGTGAAGTTTCGCCAGAAAGTTGTTCCGGGCGATACGCTTATTTTTCATCTCGAAATGATTGAACCCATGCGGCGTGGTTGCGCTATCATGAAAGGATAT
>JAJFVH010000045.1 GCA_021371875.1 Bacteroidales bacterium | reverse complement strand
GACCGGAAATTTGCCGCCGGCTTCCTTCAGATTCCACCTCGCGATGGACACCCTTGCCTTTGGCTAATGGTTGGCAACTGATAGCCCCCATAACGGACTTGAACCGTCAAATATACTCGCCATGCTCGGCGCACAAAAAAGTAAAAACCTCTGTCGAAGTTCTTACTTTCTTTATACTGTTTTAAGCAGAATCGTTACGCTTTGTGACGTCCTTCATCGGCAACGGTAAGTTTTGCTCTACCTTTGGCACGACGGGCTGCTAATACTCGGCGACCGTTGGCAGTTGCCATTCTTTCACGGAATCCGTGTTTGTTTCTTCTTTTTCTTTGCGAAGGTTGGAATGTCCTTTTCATTGCTTATGATGTTTTTGTAGTTATTTTTCAAGTCTCCGAATTCGGACTGCAAAAATAGGTGTTTTTTTTGAACTGGCAAATTGTTGATAACTTTTTCTTTCGGTTTTCACGAAACTAATTTCCAGATCGTCCAATTACATCGAATATGCATGAAATATTTATCCTAAAATATCTATTCCCAAAAGATCAATCAGGGTTATTTACTCGTAATTTCAATTTTCTGCAGAGGCAATCCTTCGACATTTGCATTTAAAATAATTTTTCCAACCTTTCCATTGCTTTGAACAATTGCCATACATTTCCCGAAAAACAAATTGCGTTCGGGTTTTTTCAATGAATTATGATCATTTTGGTCGCCATTGTCCGTTCCTGCAATAAAACCCTCGCCTTCGACAGTGAATTTTACCAACCGGTCAGCCAGTGGACAGGGACTTCCGTCTTTATCAAGCAATTCCACTGTTACGAACGATAAATCTTTGCCATCCGCTTTAATTGAGTTCCGGTCTGCAACCAAGCGGGCTTCCACGGGTGTCCCTGCAGTCCGGATTTCTTTTGTCAGAACTTCTTTCCCATCTTTACGCGAAACGGCCTTCAAAGTTCCTGTTTCATAATTCACACGCCACATCACGTGCAAATCATCGGCTTGTTTGCTACGCTTGCCAAGCGAAATGCCATTCAAGTAAAGTTCTACTTCGTCGGCATTGTTGTAATACGCCCAAACATCGACTGTTTCTCCCTTTTGCCAGTTCCAATGAGGGAAAATATGTAAAACATCCTGATTCGTCCATTCACTTTGATACATGTAATAGACATCTTTGGGGAAACCTGCCAAATCTACAATTCCAAAAAACGAACTGCGTGATGGCCACCAGTACGGAGTCGGTTCCCCTAAATAATCGAAACCGGTCCAGATAAATTGCCCTGCAATATGAGGATATTTTTTGATGATTTTCCAATTATTTTCATGTGTCGAACCCCACGGCGCACGACAATTATCGTATGCCGAACATTTCTGAGTCGGATTGGTATAAGGCTTGTCCCAACTTTCAGGACAAATAATGATGCTGTCGGAAGGATTTACGTAAAACCCGCGTGTTTGGAGCGACGAAACCGATTCGGTAACAATAAAAGGCGTTTTGGGATGACGTGCGGTAATGCTGGCAAATTCGTTCTCATGGTAATTGAACCCTATCAAATCCAAAGCTTCGGATCGGAACAAAGGATTATTGTCCTCAGTGCCATTGCAGCCTGCCGTTACAGGTCGGGTCGGGTCGGCATTTTTTGCAATTTCGGCCAAATGCCGTGTGAGCAAAGCATTTTTTCCCAATTTTCCTTTTTTTACGTCTTCGGTTGTATTTACCTTTTTATTATTTAACTGAATGTTGGCTTGTTGCAAATCCATGTCTTCGCCCAACGTATCATCCCACTGTTCACCCACTTCGTTACCGATACTCCAGATAAATACCGAAGGATGATTCCGGTCGCGTGTAATTTGATCCACAAGATCGCGTTCGTGCCACAAATCGAAATCGGAGGAATAATCGTATGTTGTTTTCTTCTTTTTCCACATATCAAAAGCTTCATCCATTACAACAAATCCCATTTTGTCGCACAAGTCGAGTAATTCAGGGGCAGGCGGATTGTGCGAAGTACGAATGCCGTTTACTCCCATCGCCTTCAATATCTCCAACTGGCGTTCCAATGCACGGACATTTATCGCCGCACCTAAGGCTCCCAAATCGTGGTGATTGCATACGCCGTTTATCTTGACCGACTTCCCGTTCAGGAAAAACCCCTTTTCCACATCAAATTTGAACGAGCGAATGCCAATATTTGTTTCATATTCATCCTTCAGCAAACCCTGCACATAAAGCCGTGTAACCACCTTGTACAAATACGGAGTATCAATATTCCACAGAACAGGCTTCTTCACCACCAGGTTCTGTAAAAGTTGGCGTGAAGCTCCGGGCGCAACAAGTACATTTCCATCGGTTTTGGTAATCAACGCTCCTGCAGCATCGTATAAACTTTGCTCAACTTTTACCGAACGCTGTAAATTCAACTCATTTTTCACCGAAGTCTGGATAGCAATCCCGGCACTGTCGGCATTGATTTGAGGCGTAGTTACGTAGGTTCCCCACAAATCCACGTGTACAGGATTTGTAATGATCAATCGGACATTGCGGTAGATTCCCGAACCAGAATACCAACGAGAATTGGGTTGTTCGGCATTATCGGCACGCACGGCTATCACATTCGACTCGCCGAATTTAATATAAGGAGTTAAATCGTACCGGAACGAAATGTAACCGTTCGGACGTTTACCAACGGAAGTTCCGTTGACCCAGACTTCACTGTTGCGGTAAACTCCATCGAACTCAACGAAAATTTTTTTAGCTTTATCCGCTTTGTCGACGGTGAAAGTTTTACGATACCAGCCAAGTCCACCGGGTAAAGCTCCACCACCGGGAGAAGCAGGAAAATCTTTTCCGAAACCGGATTCAACGCTCCAGTCGTGCGGCAAATTTAACGTGCGCCACTGACTGTCATCGAGGTTCTTTGATGAACCCGCCACAATCGTATCATTGAGTTTAAATTTCCAGTTTTGCGTGAAATCAACGACTTGTCTGGTTTTTTGACCTGCAAAACACGAACTCAAAATAAAAACGGAAAAGAAGAAAATGATGTGTTTTTTCATATCGCTTTTTGTATTTGGTTTAAAAAGATTGCAATGAAGATTTACAGATTACAAAAATAGATAAAATTTAATTGAAAAATGGGGTGAAAAACTTTCTAAAATAC
>JAJFVH010000043.1 GCA_021371875.1 Bacteroidales bacterium | reverse complement strand
TACAACGAATTGCCTTTCAAATTCGAAGCCGGGACTCCTGATTATATCGGTTCAACGGCTATGGCTGAAGCATTGCGTTATGTACAGGAAATCGGCATTGACGAAATTGCCGCTTACGAACATGAACTGACTGAATATGCCACACGCCGTTTGTTCGAAATTGAGAATATGCGTATTATCGGAACTGCCCGAGAGAAAAGTTCGGTCGTTTCGTTCCTGGTCGGGAATATTCATCCTTACGACCTTGGCATGTTGCTCGACAAACTGGGCATTGCCGTTCGTACCGGGCATCATTGCGCCCAACCGCTGATTGATTCGCTCGGCATTCCGGGAACCGTTCGCGCTTCGTTTGCATTTTACAACACGAAAGAGGAAATCGATACGTTTATTGATGCGCTGAAAAGGGTGGTGGGGATGCTAAGTTAGAATTAATGTCCAAAATATTAGACTTTTGACCTTACTCTTGTTACTTTTAACTTTATAAATTTTAAGAACTTTACAAACTAAATATGACAATAAACGAAATTCAGGACGAAATTATTGATGAATTCAGTCAGTTCGATGATTGGATGGATAAATACGCGTTACTAATCGATTTGGGAAACTCGCTCGAACCGCTTGAAGAAAAGCACAAAACGCCGCAAAATATAATTGAAGGTTGCCAGAGCCGCGTGTGGTTGAATGCCGAATACAACAATGGCATTGTTACCTATCAGGGCGAAAGTGACGCGATATTGGTAAAAGGAATTGTTTCGTTACTGATTCATGTAATGTCAGGACATACACCCGACGAAATACTGAACACCGAACTTTATTTTATTGACAGGATCGGTTTGAAAGAACATCTCTCTCCCACCCGCTCCAACGGTTTAGTGGCTATGGTAAAGCAAATGAGAATGTACGCATTGGCGTTTAAGGCAAAAAACAATTAGAATAAATCAATTGACTTCATAAAAACACGACGCAAAGTAATAATAATGCAACTCATCAAAACTTTGCGTCGTATTGTTTAACAGACCTAATCAACAGACCTTTCAATCTTTTTTGCTTCATCCCAAATCATATCCATTTCAGCTAAAGTCATTTGTTTTAAATCGCGTCCCTGCGAGATTGTTTTCGATTCGAGATAATTGAAGCGATTGATAAACTTGCGGTTGGTGCGTTCCAGCGCATTTTCAGGATCGATGCCATACAAACGTCCGGCATTAATCAGGCTAAAAAGCAAATCGCCGAATTCCGCCTCCATTTTATTTTTATCCATTACCCCGATTTCGGCTTGCAGCTCGTCAATTTCCTCCTGTACTTTGCCCCAAACCTGCTCACGTTCTTCCCAATCGAAACCTACGCTGCGCGCTTTATCCTGAATGCGGTGCGCTTTAATCAAAGCCGGCAAAGTATTCGGAACACCCGATAAAACAGATTTATTGCCTCCTTTTTCTTTCAATTTAAGTTGTTCCCAATTCTGTTCCACCGTTTTGGCATTATCGGCTTCCACCACGCCAAAAACATGCGGGTGACGATAAATAAGTTTTTCGTTCAACGCTTTACACACATCATAGATGTCGAAATCGTTGGTTTCGCTACCCATTTGGGCATAGAAAACAATGTGCAATAGCATATCGCCCAATTCCTTGCGTATCGCCAATTTATCGTCCTGAATGATGGCATCGGCAAGTTCGTACACTTCCTCGATGGAGTGCGAACGCAAACTTTCAAAAGTCTGTTCCTTGTCCCACGGACATTTCACCCTCAATTCGGACATAATATTCAGCAATCGCTCAAATTCTTTCAGTTTATCTTCGGTTTTATGCATTATATTCATTTACTATTTTATCATTTACTATTTTATCATCTCAGTAATGGTTTTGAGTTGCAAAGGTAAGCATTTTTAAACTTTAATCAGGCATATAAAAATAAGCCGCAGATTTTAATCAATTCATAATAAATTGATTATCTGATAATTGAGAATATTTTCCAGCGCTTAACGTTTTTTAACTACAAAATGCTTGACAATTCAAAATAATGCCATACTTTTGTGGTGTACTATTTCACTAACACACTATAACTATTTAAACATTTCATTTAGATAAGTTCAAAATTTAACAAAACATACAATGGTAAAGATTCAAAATGTAACGTTCAGTTACTCGAAAAAAACAGAATTACTCAAAAATTTGAGTTTGGAACTTGAAGCAGGCCGTATACACGGATTGCTTGGCAAAAACGGAGAAGGTAAAAGCACTTTACTGAAACTGATGTCCGGTCTTGTATTTTCACAGGAAGGAAACATCGAAGTGATGGGATTTAATCCGCAAAAGCGTAAACCCGAAATGCTCCGTGAAATTTTCTTTCTGCCCGAAGAATTGCCGCAGATAACTTTATGCATAGAAAATTATGAAAAAATATATGCTCCTTTTTATCCCAATTTTAGTTCAGAACAGTTCAATAATTATTTAAAGGAATTTGATATTGAAAACAAGAAATTGATGCTGAACAAACTATCGCACGGACAAAAGAAGAAAGTATTTATTGCGTTCGGGCTGGCTACCAACACCAAACTGCTGCTCATGGACGAACCGACCAACGGACTCGATATTCCATCGAAAGGGCAATTTCGCCGGATGGTGGCTTCGGGCGTTGATGAAAACCGCTGCCTGATTATTTCAACACATCAGGTTCACGACCTGGATAGTTTGATCGACAATATCATCATTATGGAAAAACATGAAATCGTGTTTAACCAACCAATTGAGGACATCACAAAGAAACTGTTGTTCAGGGTTGCCGACAGAAACGAAACCTCCGAAAATGTGATTTACAGCGAAGATACTTTGCGTGGTTTATTTCAGGTATGCAAAAATACGACCGGAGAAGACAGCAAACTGGATATTGAACTTCTGTTTAATGCCGTACTTAGCGACACAAAGAAAATTAAAACTTTATTCTGATCATTTACCAATCAACTAAAAAAGATATGAATACAACATTAAATATCAATCGCATAGGGCTTTTGCTCAAACGTTTTTTTATCGAAAACAAACAACGTGAACTCACATTCTGGGGAATCACAACGGTAATATTCATGAGTATGCATGAATCGACATCTGTCGAGATGTTTTTGTATATATCAGGGTTTATTTTTGCCGCCCGTATGTTTAAGGCATTCAGTTACACCCCAAGCGGAATGCATTATTTGTTGATTCCGGCCACGCATACCGAAAAACTGGTAACATCGATATTGTTGAGCACGCTTTATTATTTTGCCATGATACTGCTTACCTACATTATTGGTAACATAGCTGGAACATACCTTGGAAATCTTATTTTCAGCACAGATAATCAGGTACATTGGGCGTTATTCAATTTTGGTAATCCGGCAAACGGCTTTAATTCGGTAATGACAAACAGTAATGGATTCTGGAATATTTTCATAAACTTTGCCATAATTCAAGCCATATTTTTACTGGGAGCTCTTTATTTCAAACGCAATGCCATTGGTAAAACAATGATGACCATAATCGGCATCTCTATTGTGCTGGGAATCATTGAGGTTCTGCTGCTTAAAGTCACATTCGGAACTTATCATTTCGATAATCAAATGTTTAACATGACCATACCTGCCGGCAAAAATTTGCTTCACGGATTTGAAATTGCGGGTCAGATACTGAAATATGCTGCAGTACCATTTTTATGGGTAGTAAGTTATTTCCGCTTAACCGAAAAAGAAGTATAACATTATGGAATTTAAAGAAACACAAGCCATATACCTGCAAATTGGCGATTACGTATCCGAACAGATTTTGCTGGGACGCTGGAAAGAAGGCGACCGTATACTGTCGGTGAGGGAATTGGGAGTGGCGTTGCAGGTGAATCCCAATACCGTGATGCGAACATTTGATTTTTTGCAATCGATGGAAATAATTTTCAACCGTCGGGGCGTAGGTTATTTTGTTGCCGACGACGCAAAGAAACGAATCATTACCTACCGGCGAAAACAGTTTATTGAACAGGAATTACCCTTATTTTTTAAGAATGTGAGCATCCTGGGAATGAGCTTCGATGAAATAAAAAAACAGTACGACGAATTTATGAAAAAACAACAAACTTATGAAAACTAAAAGTCGTGTCTTTAAAGCAGTTTCGGTAATTTTACTGCTTGGTTTAAGTCTGATTTACAACATGGATTATCAATTTTTGAAACCCGAATACAGTTATCAATCGACCGAACAAGTTGATGATGCCGGCATGGCGGTTGTCGAACAAAAAAACTCCGGAAGTAAAATCTATACTTTCACGAAATCAATTTTTATATCAGGGATAAAACAAATTATTTCAAATCATTGAAAAAAACATCAATATGAAAACAAGTAATAAAATATTAGCCGGCGCTTTCATCATCATCGTCATGGCGATGATCATTGGTAACGTAGCAGTAAAAAGAGAAATAAAAAAAGTAGCGGATGAAAACGGTATTATGATTGAGCAAAATGATACGCTTGAAAATAACAGTTCATCGGTAAACATACAACTCAAAATCGATTAATTATCTGATTGTAACTATCATTTTTTTAATGATTATATGACAAGAGCTTGTTGAATTGAAATTCAACAAGCTCTTGTGCAGGATGAAGTTAATTTATGGGTAATTCCCTGTATTTTTACCTGATATTTACATTTGAGCCTAAATTTTCGGAGCGTCTTACCATTTTGGGATTGCCTTCACAATCAATTCGTCCGGCTCCATTGGCTTCAGCATCCACGCTTTCGGTAGCATATACCCGGGCGTGACTTGCACCGCTGGCTTCTACCTCAACATTTTTGGCTCTTAACTGATCAGCCTCAATTTTACTTGCACCATTAGCATCAACCTTTAACGACTCTGTATTTCCATCTATATCGGCATACGAAGCTCCCGATATTTCAGCAGATAATAGTCCACTTACATTCACATCCAATCGTGCCTGGCTGGCCCCGCTTAAATCGAGTGAAAGATTTGAAGTTGTTATCTTTGATTTTCCTTCTATTTGTGAAGCCCCGTTGGCTTGCAGTTTGAATATTGAATCGTTTGACACAAAAACCCTGATTTTATGATTCAAAAAGATTTTATCTGTATAAATATTGAGCTTATTATTTCTGACCTCAGTTTTTACATAAGACAACAAATGCTCGGGAGCTGATATAACAACCTTCTTCACTGAATCCTGGGTTAATTCAAGCTCTACATTTCCCGATACCTCAATACCCTGAAAAGGCTCACAATAACGAACTTCATCTTTTACAGGGGAATCATTATCTTCCCAATTGAGAATCCAGGGATGATTGGAATGATTATTCCAGTGAATCAATGCCTTTGCCCCTGTACCGTAAAACATAAACAAACCTGCAACCCATAAAATCAGCACAACCCACAAGGTGGTTTTAGAAGTATCCTGACGTCCTGAAATCATGCGTATTGCCCAGTAAATAAGCATAAAAATCGGACAACCAACAACGAGTAATACCGAAATAACAAGTAAGACAGTTTTATCCGGTGTTAACACCGTCCAGTCTGTCATTAATTCGGGCGTAAATCCATCAAATACCGCTGGGTCGAAAATAAAGAACAAAAGCGCCAGAATCAGTACACCCGCCAGAATCATTCCTACAAATCCGAAAACAGCGC
This sequence comes from Bacteroidales bacterium, assembly GCA_021371875.1. Taxonomy (GTDB): domain Bacteria; phylum Bacteroidota; class Bacteroidia; order Bacteroidales; family Paludibacteraceae; genus Paludibacter. Next base: position 8,036 of record JAJFVH010000043.1, on the reverse strand, counting down.
CAAGAAATCCGACAATCACCTTGAAGAATACACGCAGAACTTCAAGAATTTTCTCTCCCACATTCGAAGCTGATTGTTTGAATTTATCGCTTTCCATGTAATTTTTCACATTATTTATCTCCGTCTTTATATTATCGACCGTTACATCTTCGCCCTGCATTTCGAGTCTTTGAGATGCAGTTACAGCTTTAGGAGCAATAATCCAAACCAGTAAATAAATCGGAATCAAATTGCCAGAACTAATCAACGCAAGTATTACCAAAACAATACGCACCCAGGTTACATCCCAGCTAAAATAAGCAGCTATACCGGCACCTACACCTCCCAAAACAGCATTCTCAGGATCACGGTAAAAGCGACGAGCACGTTTCTTTTTCGATTTTGAAGCTTCGGGTTCTTCGTCATCTTCATCCGTGTATTGGCTTGGTTTACCCAATACATTTATAATTTCCTGAACATCATCAATATTTACCACCTTTTTGTTTTTTTGAAGGCGTTCGGTGAAAAGTTCAGCGATACGAGCTTCTATGTCGTTCATCACTTCTTTCTTCTCATCTTCCGACAAATGTCGGGCAACATCGGCAAGATAAGTCTGAAGCATTTCATAAGCATCGTCGTCGATATGGAAAACGATGTTGTTTAAATTGACAGTCAGTGTTTTTTTCATTTGAATTGATGTTTACGCCCTAACCTCACCCCGAGCCTCTCTCCCAAAGGAGGAACGGGAAGGAAGAAAAGGGAGTTAGTTTATGATTTTATTTGCTCTTTTTTTAAGCCGCTCCTTCAGAAGGGCCGGGAGTGGCTTTGATTTTCAGTACCACCTGATTAATTTCAGACCAGGCAATTTCAAGTTCATCGAGAAATGCCAATCCTTTTTTGGTCATTTCATAATACTTACGTGGAGGTCCCTGCGACGATTCTTCCCAGCGGTAATCCAACAGTTCGCTGTTTTTTAGCCGCGTCAGCAAAGGATATAAGGTTCCCTCCACCACAATCATTTTTGCATCCTTCAGTTCCGAAATAATATCGGAAACGTAGGCAGGTTTTTTTCTCAGAATAAGCAGAATGCAATATTCGAGATAACCTTTTCGCATTTGCGATTTGATGTTGACTGCATTCATGTTTTATTGTTTATTGTTCAATGTTTCGCGTTTCGCGTTTGAAAGGTTCGCGTTTTTCCTTAATCAATCAATTATCCGATTCATCCTACATCAACAATTCCAGGATTTTTAATCTAAAAACATATTCGTATTTCGATTGTACGACTTCCGATTGGGCCTGCGTCAGGTTATTCTTAGCCTGATAAAGTTCATAAACCGTAGCCCGTCCGCCTTCATATTTCTGATTGGCAAAGCGATACGCTTCGTTACCTGCAATTTCGGATTTGCGTGCAGCATCCCATTTCGCCTTGGCTGCTACCGCATTGTAATAGGCTTGTTGAATGGTTTTTCGCAATTCAAGTTTTGTATTATCGACATTCAATCGATTACTTTCAACGTTAATTTGGGCTGTTTTTACCTGATTCCTGGTTTCCATTTTATTGAAAATGGGCACCGACAGATTGAAACCCAAACTCGTACTCGTTGGTGTACTTACCGAATTATAATATCCGCCACTCACACTGGCTCCAAAACTTAAAGACGGGAAATAGGCCGATTTGGCAATCTGAACATTTTTTTCACTGTTCTTCAGTTGATATTCTGCACTTTTAACTTCAGGGCGATTGTTTAAAGCGCTTCGATAAACATTTTCAGCATCCAACATTTGCAGTTCGTTGTTCATTAAATCGGCGGGAGCAATTACGTCCAATTTTTCAAAATCGGATAACTCAAGTATCTGACCCAAATCGAGCAACGAAAGTTTCAGGCTGTTTTCTGCTTGTGTGCGGCTCAGTTCTTCTTTCGATTGTTGGGCAAGAAGCTCGTACATTTCACCCTCGGCGAGTTTTCCGGCGGCAACCAGCGATTTTTGTTGTTCAATTTTATTTTGAGTCAGTTCGAGCTGATTTTCTGAAATTTGCAACAATTCTTTATTGAGCAACACTTGCAGGAAAGCCGAAGAAACACTCAGGATAATATCCTGGCGGATTTTTTCGAGATTCGCTTCCGATGCTTTCAGATCAGCCATGCGGGCATCGATATTATACTTCATTTTTAATCCATCGAACAAAGTAATTCCACTTGACAGACTAAAAGAAGTGTTTGACACATTGAGGTTCTGATAAGTACCATCCGCAATTTGTGAACGGCCAAAACTCCAACCCTGACTTGCCGAACCGTTCAGATTAGGCAACAAGTTGTTACGAGCCTGCTGATATGCAATTTCATTTGTCTTGCGGGTCAGTTCCTTTTGTTTTATGTTGCGGTTGTTGGCCAGCGCCGTATCCACACACTGTTGAAGCGTCCAGGGTTGTTGGGCGTTTGCCATCAGAACGGCAAGTAAAGCACCTATGATAAGAAATATTTTTTTCATAATGTTTGATATTTAACCCTAATCCTCTTAAGCGAGATTTAAATCACCTAATTATTTAGGAGGAATAAAATTATAATTGTAATAACCAAAACTGATTTCAGCTGCCTTTATGAGTTAGGAGTAGTTGTTTTCTTCTCTTTCTCAAGTATCTCAGCTCCCCGTATTTTATCTTTAGCTTTCAAGCCGCTTTTTATTTCGATTTTCATCCCATCCGACATGCCGGTTTTAACTTGTTTTTTGTCGTAAGTTTGAGGCGCTTCCGTTTTAAGCACATAAACAAAAGCTGTGTCGCCACTGAATTCGATGCAACTTTCAGGAACGGTAAGCACCTTATCGGCTTTATTCAGCACAATTTCGGCATTGGCACTGTAACCGGCACGTATAAACACATCCGAAGGTACTTTCACGGCTGCTTTCATTTCGAACATAATGGCTCCGCTTTCCTCAACACCTTTTGGCGAAATATATTCAAGTACGGCTGTTAAATTAATGTCCTGTAAAGCCCCGATAGTGATTTTCATAGGCATGCCTACATTTACGCGTCCTACTTCGGTTTCGTCAAGTTTCCCGACAAAAAGCATATCATTCATATTGGCTACGGTAGCTATGGTAGTTCCATCGTTGAAATTATTGGACTGAATGACCGAATTACCCACTTTTACAGGCACATCGAGTATGGTTCCGTTGATCGTGGAGCGAACCAACGTGTTGCTTAACTGCGATTTATCGTTCGAAATGCCATCGCGGATCAAACTCAGGTTATCTTTTGCAGCTTTTAACTCTTCTTTATTGTTAAAAAACTGCAGTTCAACTTTTTCAAATTCTTCTTTCGAAATTACACTTTCGGAATACAATTTCATATCGCGATCGTAATTCCGTTTGGTCTGATCAAAAGCAATCTGAGCCAGTTCCACGCGCGATTCTGCCGAGTTAAGGCTTACCATATCAGGTATTACCTTGATTTTGGCAATTACATCTCCTGCTTTCACCACATCTCCTGCTTCTTTGTAAATTTCGGCAATGATACCCGACATTTGTGGTTTGATGAGAATTTCATTGCGGGGCTCTACTTTCCCTGTTGCCACAGTGCGCTTTTCGATGTTACCGACAGTAACTTCCTCTATCACATAATTTTTTTCGACCGGACGCGATTTCTTCCATAAAAAATAAAACGTCCCGAGTACAGCTGCTGCAAGAATAAGCAACAATAGAATTTTAAAAAATTTCTTCATATTTATCTGATTTATATTTATTTACAATTTATATTATTCGTGTTTCATTTTCAAATCATTAAATAATCACATCACTCTATTCTTCTCTGATAGCTTCGATCGGCTTGATACTTATAGCTCTGTTTGCCGGTAAAAAACCGGCTAAAGTTCCAACAATCAAAAGTATAAACAATGAAACTATGGCAACCGTGAAACTTATTTGCGGATCCTTAAAAAACTGGTCTCCCTGGCTGAGTGCAATTCCTACCACCTGCAATAACCCTACACCCAGCATGATACCTGTCACTCCGGCTATCAAAGTCAAGACAATGCTTTCGCTCAGAATCTGCATAATGATATTACGTGGCGTGGCGCCTAAAGCACGCCGGATTCCGATTTCCCTGGTTCGTTCGCGTACGGTAACCAACATAATGTTACTTACGCCAATTCCTCCGGCCAGCAAGGTTCCCAACCCTACAATCCAAATCAGACTGGTGATGCCAATTCCCAAATATAAAAACATGGTAAACTGATCTTCTATGTTCATTCCGCCTACTCCCGTTTTATCGGTTGGCGAAATACTATGGCGTGTTTTCAGCACTTCTTTGATCCGGTCTTCAATCACCTTAACTTTTATACCCGGCTTAGCTGTGGCTGCTATAAAATGCACTATATTTCCCTGATTAAATGCCTGTTGCATGGTAGTAAAAGGTAATACAACCGTTTCCTTCGGATCGCCGCCAATGTTTACATTCGAATTATGACTCGAAACGCCAATTACCTGAAAATAAATCCCGTTTACCTGTATGTTTTTCCCTAAAGCATCTTCGTTATTCGGGAACAACACCTCATAAACACGTTCGCCAATTACACATACTTTTCGTTTTTCGGCAATATCAATATCGTTTATATACCTGCCGGCAATCATTATGCTTTCGTCAATCAGGTTGTACGATGGATAATTGCCTTTCATCCTGAAACTTCCGGCTTTATCATTTCGGGTAACATTATTTGTTCCACCTCCGCCAAACAAAACGGGAGCAATATATTGAATTTCAGGAATGCTGTTTATGAGCAAAGGAATATCTTCATTAACCATATCCCAACGACGACCCTTTTTGAATCCTTTATAAGGTTCTGATGTCTGGTCGGTCCAGATAAAGCATGAATTGGTGGCGAAACCTTCTATTTGCGAATTCATCCCACGTTCCAAAGCCACACCTGCTCCAACCATGGCTACCAACATAAACATGCCCCAAAAAACCCCAAAAGCAGTTAACACGCTACGTGATTTATTATGCGTAATAGTTATCCATATTTCCTGCCAGCGGTCGAGATCAAAAAAACCCCAACTTCTGAAAATAGAATTTTTTATTTTTGAATAATTATCTGAATTTTTCATTTCTGCAAATTGTTTTTATCTATAAACAAAGTTCTAAATCCTATCATTCCTCCAAAGTTTCTTCGTTATGTCTCGACTTTACCTGTCTCCACTTTAGAGAAGCGGGAGGGGATTTCTTACTCTTCTCTCATGGCTTCAATCGGTTTTATCCTTACCGCACGACGGGCTGGCATATAACCGGCAATAACGCCTGAAATAATCAAAATGGCTGTCGAAACAAACACATACGAAAGCTGTACCGTAGGGTCTTTAAACACCGACATCCCCGTATCGCTCTGTGCTGCTGATTGTTGCATAATTATATTTACAAGTTCAGTAAGTCCAACTCCCATAACCATTCCTATATAGCCGAATATTGTAGTAATTAAAATCGATTCGATAATAATAGACCGCAAAATACTGGCAGGTGAAGCACCTATGGCTTTGCGGATTCCAATTTCACGTGTTCGTTCTTTTACCGACACCAACATAATATTACTTACACCTACAATACCGGCTATCAGGGTGAAAATTCCTATAATGGAAACAAAAATCGTTATTCCTCCAAAAATTTTCATAGTTTCAATGTAGTCACGCTGCGCATTATACAAGTACAATGCTTGCGTGTCGGTAGGATCGAAACGCAAACTTTGCGACATGGTTTGCTTTAGCTTGTCGTTGAATTTGTCGTTGGCATCCTTAGTTTTGAGGCCGTTAACCTGCATGGCTATGCTGTAAAACTTTTTATTCGGGTTGAAGATGGATTGTGCTGTTGTAAAAGGAATATAAGCGGAACCTTCGCCATAACGTTCTTTTTTTGAGTTTATACCCACCACTTTAAACATTACTTTACCTACCTGCACGTATTTTCCTAAAGCCGATTCGGTTTTGAATAATACTTCTTCAATTTTACGGTCAATCACGATAACTTTATTCTGATTTTTTAAATCCAGATCATTAATAAACCGTCCGCCTCCGTTTTCGATTTTCAGGTTGAAAATATCTTCATAAACCGGATTAACGCCATTAACGCTATACGAACCATATTCGTTGTGATAAGTAATTGTCATGTTTTTTTCGACCACACCGGTTTTCCCGCCGGTTTCGTCTAAAGATTCATCCACATCCACAATTTGTTTTTCGGCAAAATTAAGCGAGCGACCGCTTTTCAACCCTTTATATGGCATCGATGACCGACCAGACCAGATTTGTACTGTATTAGTGGCACGTTCACTAAAGTTGGACATTACACCATTTTTCAGCCCGTTCCCCGCTCCCAACAAGACAATAAGGATAAATATCCCCCACGACACCGACAGCCCCGTAAGCATTGTACGCAACTTATTGTGTTTCAGACCAGCTAATATTTCTTGTAATATATCCATAGTTCCCTCCATTTCCGTCAGTTGACGGAGGAATTATAATTAGTATTGTTTATTGAACCCATCATCTTAACCGTAGTAGTCTTAAAAAAGCATGATTGCTGTTCGTTTTAATAGCTCAACTGCCTGAAATCCTCCAAATTCCCCTTTTTGTAAATTTAACGGGTTTTCTCTTCAACAGTTTCAATCAATCCATCCTTAATATGAATGATTTTTCGTGTTTCATCGGCTACCGATTTTTCGTGTGTGACAATAATGGTAGTTAATCCATTATTATTCAGCTCATTCAGTACTTTCATAACTTCCTCCGAAGTATGGCTGTCTAATGCGCCGGTCGGTTCATCGGCAAGCAAAATTTTCGGTTGCGAAATAATGGCCCGAGCTATGGCTACACGTTGTTTTTGTCCGCCCGACATTTCGTTTGGCATGTGCAGAGCCCAGTCTTTTAAACCCATCCGATCGAGATATTCCATGGCAATTATGTTACGGCGTTTGCGGCTTACATTTTTATAATAAAGCGGTAAAGCTACGTTCTCGAGTGCATTTTTAAAATTGATAAGATTAAATGACTGAAACACGAAACCGATCATTTCATTGCGATAAGCAGCTGCCTGCTTTTCGCTCAGATTTTTAATCAGCTTATTGTTCAGCATGTAATCACCGGTATCGTAATTATCGAGAATGCCAAGAATGTTCAGCAAAGTAGATTTCCCCGAACCCGATGCACCCATCACAGAAACATATTCGCCTTCAGAGATATGCAGATCAATGCCTTTCAGCACATGAAGCGAAGTTGCTTCGGTATAATAAGTTTTGTTTACGTTTGTGAGTGTTATCATTTTTTTTGTGTTTTGTGCCTGCCTGACGGTAAGTCAAGTTTTGTGTTTCGCGCTTGAGAGCCCCGGCTTTCGGGATGTTCGTTACGCTGCTATTTGAAAGCTTGGGATTATAATTATTTTTCACTCCGAAATACTGACTGAAATCAATTGACAAAATCAATTTCGTTGCAAATATAAATATATTTATAGTACCTTGCAATACATAGTACCTAAGGAACAAAAAGAATCTTATTGCTTTTGAATAATATGCTTTATTATAGATGGTTAATAATAGCAGAAAAATTAATTGTTAACATCATTTAACTACCCATTAAGAATATATTTTAAAAAACACGAAAATAAAGCCGCCCGGCGATGCTATTTTTGTGGTAAAAGGGCATCAATGACTGAATCTACTTTCAAAAAAAAGAAATAAACTCTATTTAAACTGTTTTTGTTAATGGCAGCCCTCTAAATCCTACATCAGCTGACGGAGACTCAGAGACCCAAAGTATATTTAGTGAAAATCTAATCTGATTATACAAGCAGGTTAGGAACATCTTACCTGGATTGCCGGATGAAAAGTGAGACATATAAAACTTAACATAACATTTTTGTCAATAAAGACCTTTATGTAAATTCAATTAGTAAATGCAACTTTGAGGGCAAAATAAGAAAGTTTGTTTTTTTTCAGAGCCAGGAGGAAGAACTCCCCCTTGCTCTGGATATTTATCTTCAAATCAGAAATTTTCAGATATTGGGAATACACTCG
>JAJFVH010000042.1 GCA_021371875.1 Bacteroidales bacterium | reverse complement strand
CAGAAAACAGACAAGGTAATTTGTATTATTAAAGCCACTGAAAGCACACGTACATTTGCCAACAAAACAGTGAAAACTAAAAGTGGATCGGATTGTTTGAAAATGTATTCTTGTAATAAGTTTGTAAGTCAGTACTACATTTATATCCACGACAAAGAATTGGGCTTGTGTTATCTAAAGATTTCGAGCTATATGCCATTTGTGTGCGAGTTTTACATGAACGGGCATAACTATATCAAGCAGCAGTTCGACATTGGTGGGTTGGATTACAAAATGAAAGACAATTCCTTTGTGCAAGTTTCAGATGTAGATGCATTGAAGGACTTAGTTGAAAAATTTCAACCAAGCATTGCGCTCAACCGTATTGACTATTGGATGGACATGTTTTTTCGCTTCGATAAAGGCACACGTTCAACTCGTTCTAAACTACTTACACATCAGTGGTATACCTATCAAACTGAAATTTCGAGCAACATCATATTCAAATCCGAAAAATTCGCTACTTCCTTTTTCCAACGCCTGTTACAAAAACACCATACCATCGGACTCCCCGATAGGTTGACCGCCATATTCGGTTTGTCAAAGTCTGTTCATAACAGCAAGAGTACACAAAACAAGTTCCACCAACAGGCATGTATCAAACATTGGTTGGAAAGAAACTCCATTAAATGTTACAATAAAAGCGGCTGTTTGCTGCGAGTCGAAACCACCATCAACAATCCGGAATTGCCCGGGTTAAAGCTCAAAAAGCAAGCCTCACATTTGCAGGCATATTATTGGTATGGACTCAAATGCAACAGCCGCTATTTCGATATAACCGCTGATATAGACATTCGTACTATAAGCACAGATGTTTATCAGAAATATCAAAAAGCTATTGTAACTGAAAAGGGAGTCAGAGTGGCTGCGCCTGATTTGCGAAAAGAAGAACAATTGGAACTTTTTCGTATTTTATTGGACGACAAAAATGTGGTTTATGGTTTTAAAAACAAGCAAATTCGCTCACAAATGAAGGGAAATCCAAAAACTGCAAAAATTGCATACGAACTACGAAAACTTAGAGAAAGAGGTGCTATAAAAAAGAGCAAAGGATCTAATAACTACCAACTTACACAAGAGGGATACGTTTGGCTGTATTACTCCTTATTTAATCAGAACTATTTTATAAGTCCCTTACTATCAATAAGTATCAAAAAGTCAAAAAAAGGACAATCAGAAAATCCATCTAATATTGAAAAAGCATATTCGATGATAAACGATGCTATGAAGCTTGTTATTAGCGAATTAAATATTGCTGCGTAAAATAAAAAACGTAAAATTTATTTACGTTTTAGAAAAGTAAAAACATAATAGAAATTAGCATAACCAGTCGTGCTCTATCTGAAATTTAATATTTGTCAAACGAAATAATATCTTCTTTATTTTTTCTTTTCTCTTAATGTTTGGGCAGAATAACCCAATAAAATAACCAGCATGACCTTTTTACCTTTTGGAATTTCCAATGTCTTAGCCACTTTTTTCTCGTCGCACCAGCCGAGCATACAACTTCCCAAACCTTCATCGGCGGCAGCCAGGCAGATATGTGATGCCAAAATGCCAAGATCGAGATGAGGGTAATGTTTCCCCTGTGCCCATCCTCCTATTTTTGATGTAAAATTGGCATTTTCCTCCACCAATATTATAGGTGCCTGTTTGCTGAAATGATTCATCGATAGCATTTTACTTGTAGCCGCATCGGCCACCTGATGACGTTTTTCAGGATCGGTTACTACTATCAACTTCCAGGGTTGTGCGTTACATGCCGATGGAGCCAAACGGGCAGCCTCCAGTATACGGTCAAGTTTATCCTGTTCAACAGGTTTATCAAAGTAAGCCCGGTCGCTTTGGCGATTATTGACGAGTTCAAGAAATGAGTTCATAAAAGAGTAAGTTTATAACTGATTGATGATTTGCTTTTAGGCTTAGTTAAAATTGTGGTTTTATTTAGTTTTTCCACCATAAAACCGGTCAGGAAAATAGATTTGTATTCGACCTGCTTGTAAATCACAGATTTTATGTAAGTTTGCAATTGAATTAATATGTGGCAAAGATAAGTCAAAAACGCAGAAAAACATGCAGTATAAGGTTCAATCCTATATCGAAAAGCAGCAATTATTGAGTCCCGGGGCCAGCCTTATCGTGGGAGTGAGTGGTGGCGCCGATTCCGTGGCCTTGTTGCACATTCTTCACTCGCTCGGATATAACTGTATCATAGCACATTGCAACTTCAAACTGAGAAAGGATGAATCGGATCGTGACGAAATATTTGTTCGTACTTTGGCCGATGAAATGAAAATACCGGCTCACTTTATCGATTTTAAAACTACTGAATATGCCGTAGCACAAAAGATTTCTATCGAAATGGCGGCTCGCGAACTCCGTTACGCCTGGTTTGAGGAATTGCGCCTGCAGTATGATGCCACAGCCATTGCCGTGGCGCATCATGCCGACGACAGCATTGAAACTTTGCTTATGAACCTGATACGCGGAACCGGTTTGCGTGGGATGACGGGAATTCCCCCGCGCAACGGAAAAGTAGTACGTCCCCTGCTCTGTTGCTCGCGCGAAGAAATTCTGGCATACCTGATGAAATACGACCTTGCATTTGTTGAAGACTCAACCAATGCTTCATCGGATTATACGCGCAATAAATTCCGGAACGAAGTTTTACCGCTGTTGGAAGAAATTAATCCTTCGGTTCGACGCGTTTTGTATGAAACCATACAACGTTTCGAAGGCATCCAGGCTGTTTTTCAACAAGCCCTGACCGATAGCAGTCTTCAAATTGTCGAAAACTCACCAAAAGGTTTTAAAATTGATATCGGCAAACTCAAATTACAGGCTGATGTACCTACTGTTTTGTATGAATTGATAAGTCCTTACGGTTTTCATCCCGATCAGATTCTGTCCATTGTTAAACATCTCGATAGCGAACCGGGAAAATTATTTTATTCTGATAGCCATTGTCTGATCAAAGATCGTAAATATTTGATTATTAACACTAAAAGTGAAGTAAATTCACACGAATACCGGATTGATGAAAATAATCTTGAGATATTTGAACCGGTTCACCTTCAAATAAAGCTTTTTGAAAGAAATTCTGATTTTGTTATTTCACGCGAAACTGACCGCATTCATATTGATGCAGATAAAATACAATTTCCGCTTACCCTCAGACACTGGAACGAGGGCGATTCGTTTGTTCCTTTCGGTATGCAGGGACGTAAAAAAGTGAGTGATTTTTTTATTGATATAAAACTGAATCTGAACGAAAAAAATCAGGCTCTGCTCCTACTCTCGGGAAACGATATTGTGTGGATTTTGGGATACAGAACGGATAACCGGTTTAAGGTAAGTGATAAAACTAAACGGGTACTCGAAATAACTTATGACACATCGGCAGTTATTTAACCTGCTGAGAATAAGTTGAGGCATAATAAGCCAATGCCTCGCCTACCACAAAATTACTTCCGCCGATCAGTATAAAATCATTTTTGCCTGCATTGTTCAGAGCCGATTCAATGGCTTCTTTTACAGAGCTATAACACTGTCCTTCTAAACTATTTCTTTCAGCTTGTTCTTTTAAACTGGCAGTGGGTAATGCCCGCGGCACAGCCGCCTGTGTGAAATAATATTCAGCTTCGCGGGGTAATAATTCAAGTATATGACTTATATCTTTATCATTTACCATACCGATAACAATATGCAGTTTTTCATAAGTTTGATGTTTGAGCTGCTCCACCACATATTCAATGCCGGCCACATTATGACCTGTATCGGCTACCATCCGCGGTTTATCCTGCAATACCTCCCAACGGCCTCTGAAACCTGTTATTTCCACTACATTTTCAAGCCCTGAACGGAGCGCAGTATCATCAAGCCTGATTGGAATTGTTTCAGTTTCATTTAAAACCTCTATCGTTTTCAGAACCGTCGCTACATTTTTTAATTGATAATCACCGGTTAATCCTACTTTATATTGCATCCCTCCGTCTGTTTGCACAATCATTTTACCGTTTTCGTAACCGGCAAATTTTAATTTGATAGCGGGGATGTAAAACGGACTATTCATTTCCTTTGCTTTTTGTTCAAAAACAGGACGGGTTTCGGGCAACCACTCTCCCACTACCACAGGGGTTTCCTGCTTGATAATGCCTGCTTTTTCAAAAGCTATTTTAGCCAGTGTATCACCCAGAAAAGCCACATGATCGAAACTGATATTGGTAATAACCGATAGTAAAGGGCTGATAATGTTTGTGCTATCGAGCCTGCCTCCCAAACCCACTTCAATAATGGCAATATCTACTTTTTCATCAGCAAAATACCGGAACGCCATGGCCATTGTAACCTCGAAAAACGAAGGTTGTATTTTATCAAAGATGTCCTTGTTTTGTTCAACGAAATCAATTACATATTGCCGGTCTATCATTACACCATTCACGCGGATACGTTCCCCGAAATCGACCAGATGCGGTGAAGTGTATAACCCTGTTTTATAACCAGCCGATTGAAATATGGCTGCCAGAATATGCGATACCGAGCCTTTTCCGTTGGTTCCGGCTACATGTATTGTTTTATATTTATGATGCGGATTTTCAAGGGCATTCATCAACTTTATGGTATTATCGAGTCCCGGCTTATAGGCACTTGCTCCCACATGATGAAATACCGGTAATCGGTCATAAAGATATTTGAGCGTTGATTCGTAAGACATGAATTCAGTTGATAATAAATAGTTTATGGCATTCAATTGGAAAGGTACACAATTAAAAAAATGTTTTTAAAAAGTTTTTAGTAAGAAAACGGAACCAATTAATCTAACCAATATAGTTAACCAATTCCTATTTTCCAAACAGTTTCTGTTGCAAGTCCGGACGTTTCATTCGTTGGAAATCGCGGATTATTTGTTGTTTATATTCGGGTTTATACCAGAAGAAAAACTTGCGTTGTTCCAGTTTTTCCTCTTTGCTTTTGGCTGTATAAACAGGCTCAAGCGTGTACGGGTGATAACCCGAGTAATAAATCTCGGTAGCCACAGTCATGGGTGTAGGCGTAAAATCCTGCACCTGTTCCAGTTTAAAGTCGAGCCGCTTGGTTTGTATGGCCAGATCGGCCATATCTTCGCTTTTACAACCCGGATGACTTGAAATAAAGTAAGGGATCAGTTGTTGATTCAATCCCGCTTCTCTGTTAATTCTTTCGAATTGCATTTTAAACTTCCCGAAATATTCAAACGAAGGTTTACGCATGATTTTCAGCACATTGTCCGAAGTGTGTTCAGGCGCAATTTTCAATCGACCAGATACATGATTGGTTATCAACTCACGGATATACTCGGCGTGACTCTTATTGGCTTTCTCACTTTTTGTATCGCTTAGCAATAAATCGTACCTGATACCACTCCCTACGAAAGATTTTTTAATTCCCGGCATGCTGTCCACTGAACGATAAATATCAATTAACCGGCTGTGGTCGGTATCGAGATTAAAACATACTTTAGGATGTATGCAGGAAGGCTTTTTACATTGTTTGCATATTTCAAGATCCTTTCCTTTCAATCCGTACATATTGGCCGAAGGTCCGCCCAGATCACTAATATAACCTTTAAAATCGGGCATTTCAGTCATTTTTTTTACTTCATTCAGTATCGATTCTTTTGAACGCGAAACAATGTGTTTCCCCTGATGTGCCGAAATGGTACAAAAAGCACAGCCACCAAAACAACCCCGATGCAGATTCACCGAGAATTTGATCATTTCATAAGCCGGAATCGTTTTATCCTTGTATTTCGGGTGAGGCACACGGGTATAAGGCAAATCGAACGAAGCATCCAGTTCTTTTTCGCTAAGTGGCGAATAAGGCGGATTGACCACTACCCACCGATTGCCCGTCTTTTGCAACAGCCGGTCGGCCTCAAGGCGATTTGATTCCTGTTCGATGTGCTTAAAGTTTGAGGCATAGAGTTTTTTATCTTTCAGACATACTTCGTGCGAAACAAGTGTAATGTCTTTCCAGTTTGATGCCGGAATTTCTTTCGACAAAAAGGAGCTTTGAGGAATATCTGTAAGCGCTGCGAATGTTTTGCCTTCGCGTAAACGTGTTATCAGTTCGCGCAAGGGTTTTTCTCCGTTGCCATAAATCAGCATATCCGCTTTCGAATCAACCAATATACTGGGCATCAACTTATTCGACCAATAGTCATAATGTGTAAACCTGCGAAGCGATGCTTCAATGCCTCCAATAAGAACAGGCACATCAGGATAAAGCTTTTTGAGAACATTGCAATAGGTAATCGTGGCATAATCGGGACGCATATTGGGTTTGCCGTCGGGGGAATAAGCATCGTCCGAACGAAGGCGTTTATTGGCAGTATAATGATTCACCATGGAATCCATATTACCCGCCGAAACGGCAAAAAACATACGCGGACGCCCCATCTTTTTGAAATCGCGTAAATCATCTCGCCAATTCGGTTGAGGAACAAGCGCGACCTTTAGCCCTTCGGCTTCGAGTATCCGTCCGATAACAGCCGCTCCGAAAGCCGGATGATCTATATAAGCATCGCCGGTAAAGAAAACTACATCCACCTCATCCCAACCGCGCAATTCAAGTTCTTTTTTGGTGGTTGGTAAAAAATCAGTTAATTGATATATCATTTTTTTAGAATATGTAAATTCAATTAGTAAATGCAACTTTGAGGGCAAAATAAGAAAGTTTGTTTTTTTTCAGAGCCAGGAGGAAGAACTCCCCCTTGCTCTGGATATTTATCTTCAAATCAGAAATTTTCAGATATTGGGAATACACTCG
>JAJFVH010000039.1 GCA_021371875.1 Bacteroidales bacterium | reverse complement strand
TTGTTCCGTTTTATTCTTTGTTGTGCCCTTCTTGCTTAGAACCCTTTCGGAAATGTGGAACGTTCGACTTAAAAATTTTACGCGAAACGGACTGCAAAGATATGCCAAATTTCTAACTCCACCAAAACTTTTAAAAAAAATCCCGTAACTAATATCGCTCCTTATCACTCCTTACAGGGATTCTTTACTTGTGGGGCAATCCTGATGCACTAAACAACCCGTAAAGCTTCTCTCTCAAAGCGGGTGCAAAAGTAAGCCTTTCTGCTTTATATTCCAAATGTTTTGGATTCTTTTTTATGCTAAAAAACATATTTTTATTTATGTTGCTGATTTTGTGTTCTTCAAAGCAACGTAAAAATTGAATGAATTTATTCTCGAATGCTTATTTCTATTGTATAAGAGCAGAAAAATCGGTATAATGATTACAAATTGAAGTCATCTCGACTTTTATAGTATCGTTTCTAACGGAACATTAATTGTTGTTTTGCATCGAATTTTGCGGGTTCCGACTCGCAATCCTATATAAATACTGCGAGCCGAAAGAAACAATTGTCAAACCAGAGGGAATAATAAAACGGTTGAAAATCAAAAATAGATTTCAACCGTTTTGTTGTCTTACTAGGATTCGAACCTAGACAGGCAGATCCAGAAACTGCAGTGCTACCATTACACCATAAGACAGTAATTTATTATGGGATGCCAAAGGTATAAAAAATATTCCTTCGGACAAATTTTTGATCAAAATAAACGGTTGAATTTCATTACTAAATTCAACCGTTGTTGTTTTGTTGTTGTCTCACGAAGATTCGAACTTCGACAGGCAGAACCAAAAACTGCAGTGCTACCATTACACCATGAGACAATCATTAGTGCTTTATTTCTAAAGCGGTGCAAAGATACAATTGTTTTTCTTTTTGCCAAAACGATTTTCGAAAATTATGTTTAATTTTCTGATTTCATTATTCTGCAAACAACAGAAAATAGTTTTTTCTGCCTTTTTGTGTAAGTAAATATTTGTTATTTAAAAGGTCAGATTCTGTAATTATTTGATCCTGATTTTCGAGTCTTTCTTTATTCAGACTTACACCGCCCGATTGTACCAGCTTGCGCATCTCTCCTTTTGAAGGAAAAACCGCCGCTGCATCAGTTAGTAAATCAATAGCCTTTATTCCCGTACTAAAAACCGATTTGTCAATTTTAAACTGAGGAACACCATCGAAAACTGCCAGCAAAGTATCTTCATCCAAGCGCTTCAGGGCTTCGGAAGTTGCATTGCCGAACAAAATATTCGAAGCTTCGATAGCTGCCTTGTAATCTTCTTCGGAATGTACCATTATGGTAACTTCCTTAGCCAGCTTTTTTTGTAAAATACGTAAATGTGGGGCAGTTGTATGTTCGGCTATCAGACTATCGATTTCGGTCTTTTCAAGAGAAGTGAAAATTTTGATGTATTTTTCGGCATCGGCATCGCTTACATTAAGCCAAAACTGGAAAAATTTATACGGCGAAGTGTAACGACGGTCGAGCCACACGTTTCCATTTTCCGTTTTTCCGAATTTACCACCATCCGCCTTGGTAATCAATGGACAAACCAATGCGTAAGCATCGCTTTCGGTTTTACGGCGTATAAGCTCCGTTCCGGTTGTGATATTTCCCCATTGGTCGGAACCGCCCATTTGCAGTTTACAGTTTTTATTCTGATTTAACCACAAAAAGTCATAGCCTTGCATTAACTGGTAGGAAAATTCGGTGAACGACATACCTACGCTCGACTCGCTGCTCAAACGTTTTTTTACCGAATCCTTGGCCATCATATAATTCACAGTGATGTGCTTGCCAATGTCGCGGATAAAATCGAGAAAGGAATAATCCTTCATCCAATCGTAATTGTTCACTAACTCGGCAGCATTAGGCGCATCACTCTCAAAATCGAGAAATTTAGCCAATTGTGCTTTTATACTTTCCTGATTATGACGCAATGCAGCTTCGTCGAGTAAATTACGTTCAGCTGACTTTCCCGAAGGGTCGCCAATCATACCCGTAGCTCCTCCTACCAACGCAATGGGTTTATGTCCGGCACGTTGAAAATGACGCAACATCATCACGCTCACCAAATGTCCGATATGTAACGAATCGGCTGTCGGGTCTATACCTACGTAAGCCACAGTCATTTCTTTAGCCAGTTGTTCTTCGGTTCCGGGCATCATGGTGTGTATCATACCTCGCCATTGAAGTTCTTCGATAAAATTCATTTCTACAATTTATATTTCCGTGTTATCTTCTTGTTTTTTTGAAGGTGCAAAGATACAACTTTTTAATTTTTTGTTATATAGTCATGAACGAATATCTTTTGGCTGATTGATTAAATTTTACTATTTTCGTCATCAAAACGAAGTCAGAATTAAGTTATGAAAAAACAAAATATATTGATCTTGTTGGCGTTGGCAATCACAATTGTGGCTTGTAGTTCCAAACAATATACTGTTACCCATGCCACTTCCGCCAAAATTGCCATTGATGCATCTACAGAAACGCTTGCCGACAAAAATTATGAAACCTATTTGCAACCGGTAAAGCAAAAAATCGATGCAGAAATGAATATTGTAATCGGTCAGGCTGCCGAAACCATGAAGGCTCATGCACCCGAAAGTTTGTTGTCGAATTTCAGTGCCGACGTATATAAACTAAGCGCTACGGAATATTTGAAACAACCCGTTGATATTGGCATTGTTAATTTAGGCGGATTGCGCACAGAAATTCCTGCCGGAAACATTACTATTCGTAAAGTATTTGAACTAATGCCTTTCGAAAACGAACTGGTTATACTCTGGCTCAAAGGAGATAAACTCGACGAATTGCTTCAGTTTTTTGCCAAGGTGGGCGGCGAAGGCGTTTCCGGCATACGCATGACAATTGCAAACAACAAAGCTGTTGATATTACAATAAACGGGCAAACCCTGGATATGGACAAATGGTACAGCATAGCCACCAACGATTATCTGGCAGGCGGAAATGATAAGATGGTGCAACTGGCAATGTACGAAAAACGGGTGAACACCGGCATAAAAATTCGCAATATATTGCTTGACTATATCAAGAGTGAAACTAAAAAAGGAAAAGTCATTCAGTCGAAGTTGGACGGGAGAATAACCCTTATTCCGTGAAGGGGAATTAACGCTTTAATTTTCAACCCATTTATTCAATAAGATTATGTTTAAAACAGATAAACTACCAACCAAAAGGAACTTACTTCACCTTCAAAAGCTAAGAGTTCTTTTTCTCCTTTTGGCATTTTCGGCCATTTCGGTACTTGCCGGCGAAAAAGTGAGATTAGTGATTTTGCACACTAACGATACACACAGCCAGGTGGAGCCAACCGAAAAATCGACACTTAAAACCGCTGACATGGGTGGATATGCCCGTCGCATGGGAGTGATACAGAAAATACGTTCGGAAGAAAAAAACGTACTTCTACTCGATGCCGGAGATTTTTCGCAGGGAACGCCTTACTTTAATTTCTACAATGGCAGGATTGAAATCGATGCCATCAACCGCATGAAATACGATGCCGGAACACTTGGAAACCATGAGTTTGACAACGGCATCGACACTTTGTCAGTAATACTTGCAAAAGCTAAGTTCCCTTTTATAAGTTCAAACTACGATGTCAGCAAAACACCGATCGAAAAATTTATTCGACCCTATTTAATATTGAAAAAAGCCGGATTGAAAATCGGCATCATGGCTTTGAATATCGAACCCAAAAGTTTAATCATTGAAAGTAATTACAGAGGATTGATTTACAATAATCCGGTTGAAAAAGCAAAAGAAATGTCAGCTTTTTTGAAAAACAATAAAAAATGCAACTTCGTTATTTGTTTATCGCATCTCGGTTCCGATTCCACTTCGGTGGCTGTAAATGACTTTGACATTGCCCACGAAACAAAATACATTGATATAATCATTGGCGGGCATTCGCACACTTTACTTGAAAACACAAAAACCAACAACGCAGCAGGTAAACCCGTTGTTATTGCTCAAATGGGTAAAAGTGGCTTGTATCTGGGCAGAATTGATTTGGAATTGGAAAAGAAAAAATAGAACATAGGTAAAACTTAACCCCTACTGCAAATCAAAATCTGCGATTTTATACAAAAAAACTTGTATCTTTGTATCCGTTGAAATCAGATAGTACAGGATTTTTTCGTTTATGTTAAAGCAACAATTACAACAAAAACTACAACAAAAACTTTCGCCCGCACAGATCCAGGTGATTAAAATGCTCGAAGTTCCTACTTTGGAGCTGGAGGAGCGCATCCGCCAGGAAATAGAGGAAAATCCTGCTTTGGAAGAAGGTTCGGATAATGAAAATGAGTCGGATGATCTTGACGATGAATTCAACAACGAGGATGGCGGAAACAATAATGATTTCGACCCCGAAGAGTATATGGCGGATGATGACATCCCCGACTATAAATTAAAAACCAATAACACCTCGAAAGACGATAAACACGAAGATATTCCATTTTCGGTAGGCATGACTTTTCACGAAAATCTGATTGACCAACTTGGGTTGCTTCAGCTTTCCGAACACGAGAGGATGCTTGCAGAATATGCTATCGGCAATATTGATGAAGAAGGCTATCTGCGCCGTTTACCCGAATCGATGGTGGATGATATCGTATTTCACGCAGGCATCCAGACTACCGACGAAGAAATGAACCGGATAGTCAACCTTATCCGCCAATTTGATCCGGCTGGAGTAGGAGCCACTTCACTCAGGGAGTGTTTGCTTTTGCAGCTCGAACGGAAGAATCAAACAAAAGACGTGAAACTTGCTCAAAAAGTTATTACCGATTATTTCGAAGAGTTCTCGAAAAAACATTACGATAAAATTACAAAAGCATTAAACATTGATGATGAGCAATTAAAAAAAATTATCAATGAGATTGTGAGGCTAAATCCTAAACCCGGCAACGCTTGGGGCGGCAATGCCCTTGAAAAATCAATGGCAACCATAGTGCCCGATTTCATTTTGGAAAATGATGAAAATCAACTTTCGGTTCATTTGAACAACAGCAATATTCCCGAGCTGCGAGTGAACAATACCTACAACGAAATGTTTCAGGATTATGCATCGAATAAAAAGAACCAGACTCGCGAAATGAAAGATGCCGTGATGTTTGTAAAGCAAAAAATCGATGCGGCACGCTGGTTTATCGATGCAATCAAACAACGGCAGCAAACCTTGCTCACCACCATGATGGCCATTGTCGAATTTCAGAAAGAGTTTTTTATCGAAGGCGATGATACTTATCTGAAACCCATGATATTAAAAGATATAGCCGATCGTACGGGATTCGACATATCAACCATTTCGAGAGTAAGTAACAGCAAATATATACAAACCGAATTTGGGATATTTCCCGTCAAATACTTCTTTTCCGAATCGATGACCAACGACTCGGGCGAAGAAGTTTCGACCCGCGAAATCAAGAAAATTCTTCAGGATTGTGTCGATAACGAAGACAAACGCAAACCGTTGAACGACGATGCACTGGCTGATGTACTGAAAGAAAAAGGATATATTATTGCACGCCGTACTGTTGCCAAATATCGCGAACAGTTGAGTATTCCTGTCGCCCGGTTGAGAAAAGAAATTTAAGTTCATAAAATCCCCTCTCGCCTAAAGTCGAAACAGGTAAAGTCGAAACACAGCAAAGGGGGATTTCAGAAAAATACATTTTATAATTAGCTCCCTTCAATTCCTCCGAAGGGGAAAAGCTCCCCTCCTTTTGGAGGGGATGGGGGAAGTTGATTTTTATGAAAAAATTTTATAATATAATCTCTTTTGTGTTTCAGCCGCTGTTGATGCCTACTTATGGCATGATCATGCTTATGAATCTTAATGTTTTCGATGTTTTGCCCGCTGCGTGGCAATTGATAGCTATACTGGGAACATTACTTTTTACGGGAATACTTCCGGCAACTCCCATTTTGCTGCTAATGAAAAAAGGCGAAGTGCACGATTTGTTTATTTCCCGTCGAGAGGAACGAACCATACCCTATTTGTTTTCTTTCCTCGCTTACGTATTCTGGACTTTATTTATGTGGAGAGTTTTGCAACTTCCGCTTTTTATTGTGGGTATGGGTATGGGAACTGCTTTGTCTGTCCTGCTTAATACATTTATCAATCTGAAATGGAAAATCTCATCTCACTTATCTGGAATAGGCGGTTTAGTCGGTGGTGTTTTCGGAATTTGTTACCGCATGGCTTATAATCCTGTGTGGTTATTTGCCATTATTCTTTTCATTTCAGCGTTGGTGGCTGTTTCGCGCATCGAACTCAAAGCACACACGCCCGGGCAAACTTTAGCCGGTTTCATAGTTGGATTTACATCGGTATTTTTGCCGTGTGTGCTGATTTAAGTTCTTTCTGTTTTTTTAAAAGGAAAAAATAGAACCGCAAAGTTTTAAATTATAATTAATAATCAGTCTTTTAATTCCCTGGGGTTGAAGACTAAAATCCTACTAAATGATTACTACAGACCAACTCAAAGATGTGTTGGAGCGCGAGATCGCGTTGAGGAGGTATCTTTGACATCGACTCGAAAAGCATCCAAATAGAAGAAGAAGAATTACGTACGCAGGTTCCCGGTTTTTGGGACGATGCCAAGGCTGCTGAGGCCCAGATGCGTAAAATTAAAGAATTAAAAAACTGGGTTACCGGTTATAGCGGTGTAAAAACCGCTGTGGAAGAATTGCAGTTGGCTTACGATTTTTATCGCGAAGAAGTGGCTACCGAATCAGAAGTGGACGAAGCATATCGTCATGCCTTGGAACAGGTAGAAACACTCGAAATGAAAAACATGCTCTCGAAAGAGGAAGACCAGTTCGGAGCAGTGATTAAGATTGTGGCAGGCGCCGGCGGTACCGAAGCGCAGGACTGGGCCGATATGCTTTTCCGCATGTATCAGCGTTGGGCTGAACGCCAGAATTATAAAGTTGAAATCACCAATATCCAGGATGGCGACGAAGCGGGTATCAAAACCGTTACCATGCAAATTGAAGGCGAAATGGCTTATGGTTATCTGAAAAGCGAAAACGGCGTCCACCGTTTGGTACGTGTTTCGCCTTTTAACGCGCAGGGTAAACGAATGACTTCATTTACCTCGGTTTATGTGGTGCCTTTGATTGACGACACTATTGAGATTGAAATCAACCCGGCCAACCTGACCTGGGATACTTTCCGTTCGTCGGGCGCCGGCGGTCAGAATGTAAATAAGGTGGAAACCGGTGTCCGTCTGCATTACAAATTTCTGAATCCTGTAACAAACGCACAGGACGAAATTGTGATTGAAAATACCGAAAGCCGTTCGCAGTTTGGCAACAAGGACAATGCGATACGTTTACTCAAATCGCAGCTTTACGAGCTGGAACTCGAAAAGCGCCGTGCCGAAACCGCCAAAGTGGAAGCGGGTAAAAAGAAAATTGAATGGGGATCGCAAATCCGCAGTTACGTTTTCGACGACCGCCGCGTAAAAGATCACCGTACCAACTACCAAACTTCGAACGTGAATGCAGTAATGGATGGCGATATCGACGCCTTTATCAAAGCATATTTGATGGAGTTTTCGGACTGAATTCTATTATTAAGTTTGAGCCACAACATTCTTTGTTATTAGTGCAGGAATTGCTAAATTTCAATGTATATATCTTCTGATAATTGTACGACATTATTTACTATTTCTCACTACTTATTTTTATATTTGTCCCGTTGTTTCATCATTAATTCAAATTACAAAATGAAAAAAAATGCACTTATTTTAACGGCTGCAACTTTCATAATGATGGCTTGCAGTGGAGGCACAACGACCAAAAACGAAGCAAATGTACAGCCTCAAATTGAGGAACCCGATCTGGTAACAATGCTGGATAGTATTTCTAACGAGATTGTCCGGACTACTGAAGAATTAGACAAATTATTAACCGATATTTAATTCAAACGATTATGACAAAAAAAATGAACAAAATTGCATTTTTCGCTTTGATATTAATTCTCCTTTTTTCAAGCGCTAATATAATTGCCCAAAATGGGAATGTGAAAGAAAAAACACACAAGGTTGGAGAAAAAGCAGAAGCTGTAAAAGAAGGTAATGCTTATGGTAAAAACAAAGACGAATTGGAAAGTAAAGAGTTTGGAAAAGTTCAGTCAGAAAGTGCAAAAGAAAAACAAAAGAAATTAGATGAATCTATCCAAAACGGGAAAAATAAAGTTATCGAAGGAAAAGAAAAAATAAAGAACTCCAAAGAAAAACTGGAAAGTGATTGGAAGAACAAAAAAATAACCGAACAAGAGTACAAAATTCGCAAAGAAAAAGTTGAAAAAGCTGAAAAAGCAATCAAAACTTTAGAAGAAAATATTGAAAAAGGCGAAAAAGTAAAAGAATAAATTTTTCATTTGTTATCCGGTTGAGCGTAGTTTGTAAAAACACCTGTGTTTGGCAGTACAACCCGTTTTGTCAATTCACATAATTATTTGCCTAAAATACCTACAATCAGGTATTGCCGGCAATCAAATATTCACCGATCTTTGTAACGGAAATTTTCCAATAGACCTTTGTTTGTATTTAGTTAGTATCATCCTTTTGTCCGGATACCTGCCATAAGTATCCGGACGATAGGAACGATTTTTTGTTGTTGATACTTTAGCTGTTAAACATTTATCCAACTCATACGTTTTTAAATCCGACAGTCGTCCGATTAACTTACATACGCTATCCTCCTAAAACCCCCGACATTTCTATGCAACAACATAAATTCACAGCCCGCACACGCATGAGCGAACTTATCAACGAAGATGCGTCGCTGCTTTCGTCCATCAGCCGTTTTGGCATTTCTCTCGGTTTTGGCGACAAAACAGTGAAAGAAGCCTGCGAAGCCAACGCTATCGATTGCAATACTTTTCTGGCGGTGGTCAACTTCCTGTCCGAAGGCAATGTGGAGATAAACGAAACCTACAACAATATTTCCATCGAGTCGGTGATTAATTACCTGAAAAATGCGCATTCGTATTTCCTGGATTATAAATTGCCTTCCATTCGTGCCAAACTGATCGATGCCGTCGATTCGTCGGACCAGAGCATACCTTACAGAGTCGTTTTTATAAAATTTTTCGACGAGTATTTCGACGAAGTCCGCAAACACATGGATTATGAAGATAAAACTGTTTTTCCTTACGTGATACAATTGCTGGACGGAAAAAAAAACGCAAAATACAGCATTGCCGTTTTCGAAGAACATCATACGGATGTTGACTCCAAACTGGCCGAACTGAAAAACATCCTTGTAAAATACTATCCTGCCAAGGGAACCAATTATATGCTTAACGATGTACTCTTCGATCTGTTGTGGTGCGAGAAAGACCTGGCAACCCACAACCAGGTGGAAGATTATTTCTTTGTTCCGGTAATTGAAGCTATTGAACAAAAGACAGACGCCAACTTATGAACGATGTATCGTTGAAAATAGCCATTGCCGAACCTTCGGTTATTATACGCAGCGGACTGGCCGTCGCGCTTAAACGCATACAGGGAATTCATATCCAAACTTTCGAAATATCGAGCTACGATTTGCTTTCGAATTACATCCGACTGCATAAACCTGATGTTTTGATCCTTAATCCTGCTTTTTGGGGCATTATCGACCTTCATAAACTGAAAGACGACAGCGGACACAAAGAACTGAAATGTTTTGCATTGCTTTCGTGTTTGACAGATGAAGCGATAGTTAAGCTTTACGACGATAAAATAAGCATTTACGACTCGGTCGATCATCTGAAAGAAAAACTCGAAAAACTTTTCGACGCTACCAATGGTACAGCCCCGGACGAAACCGAATCGCTCAGCCTGCGCGAAAAAGAAATCCTGACCTGCGTGGTAAAAGGACAAACCAACAAGGAAATTGCACAAACACTTTTCCTTTCAACACATACGGTTATCACACATCGCCGTAACATAGCGCGCAAACTTGAGATTCACAGTACGGCAGGCTTAACCATTTATGCCATTGTGAATAAGTTAGTGGAATTGGATGAGATAAAAAAAGACATGTAAAATCATTCATCACAACGCGAGAGGCTGCCAAAAAATAAATGGCAGCCTCTCGTTGTTTTTTGCTTAGCATTTTCCGTACAGTATTTTTATCCGATTTGTTTTTGTTCTTTTTTTTTCTTCACCACAACGGATAAAAGAATCGATGCGGTGAGCAAAGTTACAATCACTCCCAACGAAACAAAATTTGAAATGTGGAACGAATAACCCAACTCTGAAGCCAGCTCGTTAACACACATTTTTACGCCAATAAACGACAGAATCCCTGACAGCGCATACTTCAGATAATAAAAATAATCCATAATACCGCTCAAGGCAAAGTAGAGCGAACGAAGACCCAATATGGCGAAGATATTCGATGTGTATACAATGAAAACATCTTTTGAAACAGACAGAACCGCCGGTATCGAATCGACGGCAAATATCAGGTCTGAAGTTTCAATCATAAGTAATGCAATAAAAAAGGGCGTTGCATAAATCATTTTATTCTTCTTTACAAAGAAATGAGGCACCGACATATCATGGCTTACAGGCATGAATTTGCGAAATATTTTTATGACAATATTTTTATTAGGGTCAAATTCATTTTCATCTTCTTTCTTGAATGCCATGTGAATCCCTGTGTAAATAAGAAATGCTCCGAAAACATACATGATCCAGGCAAATTTTCCGATCAGGGCAACACCGGCAAAAATAAACACGGCACGCATAACAATTGCCCCGATAATTCCCCAAAACAGAATCTTGTGTTGATATTTAGGCTCTATTTTAAAGAAGCCAAAAATCATGATAAACACAAAAAGATTATCAACGCTTAACGATTCTTCAATCAGGTAACCGGTCAGAAACTCCAGGGCTTTTTGCCTGCCCAGCTCAAAACCCGCCATATTTCCCACTACAAAGTAGATTCCTATGTTAAAAACCACGGCAAGTCCAATCCAGAACAAACTCCACAAAAGCGCCGATTTCACTTTAATAACCTCATCTTTCTTGTGGAATACATAAAGATCGAGCGTTAACATAATAACAACAAAAACGATAAACCCAATCCAAAAATTAACACCTACTTCCATCGGACAAAAAATATAGTTGAATAATTAAAAAAATCCATTGAAAAAAACACACAAAGTTAAATATAAAATCGTATGTGTACAAATGTTTGGAAAGTTTGTTTGCCGTAATAATTTTTATTCGCTTTTTAAACAGTTTTTTTTTTAAAATCATTACCTTTGCGGAAATAATCGTTTTTAAAGACACTGTTTTTCATGAAATAAACACTGTTTTTTTTTGTTTGCTTGATGATAAAAAACTGTCTGTTAAAACTGACAATTCGTAAAAGCGCATTGTCAGTTTTATAATACTACAATAGACATACAAACGACTATGCAAAAAAAACATCTCAAAACATGGATCTTTTACGGAACAATGTTGATACTTTTCGGCATCTTCACGTATGTGCTGTTCCAAAATGCCGGAAAGTTTGAGGTGAACACTGCGAATCAAGTCAATACCCAGGTACATTCGGATCAAATCAGTTTCCATCTTTTTAAAACATCCATCCTGCATAACATTGTTGAACCTTCAGCTATGTTATTGCTGCAAATTTTATCTATCCTTATTGTTTCGCGGCTCTTCGGTTATGTTTTTGCAAAAATGGGTCAACCTACCGTTATTGGTGAGATATTGGCCGGTATCGTGTTGGGCCCTTCGCTGCTTGGCTATTTCTTTCCCGGCGCATTCCAGTTCCTTTTTGCTCCCGACTCGCTTGGTAATCTCTACATTTTGAGTCAGGTAGGACTGATTTTGTTTATGTTTACCATTGGCATAGAATTAGATTTTGGAACATTAAAAGAAAAATTAAGTGAAACTTATGTAATCAGCCATGCAAGTATTTTAATTCCTTATTTTTTAGGAATGTTGCTTGCCTATTTCGTGTACGAAGAATTTGCAGCTGCGCAAACCGAATTTCTTCCTTTTGCATTATTTATAGGCATTTCTATGAGTATCACCGCATTCCCCGTTTTGGCGCGTATTGTTCAGGAAAAGGGACTGACAAAAACACATTTGGGAACCATTGCTATTGCAAGCGCTGCCAATGATGATGTTACTGCATGGTGTATTTTAGCCGCTGTAATTGCAATTGCAAAAACAGGAAGTTTTGTGAGTTCTCTATTTACCATTGCGCTGGCAATTGTATATGTAATAGTCATGTTATTAGTCATACGTCCTTTTTTAAAGCGGGTAGGCGAAATTTACAAAAACAGCGAAGTCGTCAACAAAAGCGTGTTTGCATTCTTCCTGTTGATATTAATATTGTCTGCCTATACAACTCAGGTTATAGGAATTCATGCCTTGTTCGGAGCCTTTCTGGCCGGCGTTATCATGCCGCCGCTACCAACTTTCCGCAAACTGATTGTCGATAAAATCGAGGACGTTTCGCTCACCTTATTGCTTCCGCTATTTTTTGTTTACACCGGTTTACGCACTGAGATAGGATTGCTGAATACCCCTCATTTATGGACAATTTGTGGCCTTTTTATCTTGGTGGCAATTGTGGGAAAATTTGTTGGCGGTGCATTTTCGGCTAAAATATTGGGTGAATCGTGGCGCGATAGTCTTTCAATCGGCGTATTGATGAATACGCGTGGATTAATGGAGCTTATTGTACTGAATATAGGGTACGAAATGGGTATTTTGCCCCCGACCATTTTTGTAATGCTCGTTATCATGGCATTGGTAACTACTTTTATGACGACTCCCTTACTTTCATTGATAAACAAAATCTTCCCCGAAAAAGACATAGAAGAAGAATATCAACGCCAGCAGGCACTGGGTATTTTTAAAGCTTTAATTGCACTCGGTAATCCCGAAAACGGCAAAACATTGCTCAACATTGCCAAAACAGTACTCGATGGTACAAAAAACAGCCTGGCCGTAACGGTTTTACACATTACGCCCGGAACCGATATCAATCCTTTACACGGCGAACAATATTCGGTCGAAAGTTTCAAATTGATTAAAGATGAGGCTACACGACTCGAAATTCCTATTGAAACCGAATATAAAATTACCGACAATATTGAGCAAGACATTGTGAGAACCGTGAATTACAATAATTATGACTTTTTGTTGGTTGGAGCAGGCATTTCACTTTCCGGCATTCCGTTTTTCAAAGAAAATTCATATTTTAGTCACATAAAATGGCTTAACGACTTTCTGAATAAAGTGACCAAAACACAAGCTATTTTCTATCCCGGAACGTTGATTAAAGATAAAACCCGGTATTTTATTGAAAACAGCCATTGCAGCGTAGGTGTGTTTGTCAATCGTGGTTTTAGCAGTATTTCCACCACCTTGATTCTTCTTTACAGCGAAAGCGATGTTTTTCTTTTGCGCTATGCCCGCAGATTGCTTCGCAACAATAGTGAAGTAAGTATTTTTATAATGGATGTAAATAAAATTACTCAAACCAGTGACGCGATGCGCAATGCAATTGACGAACTTGTAAGCGCCTTCCCTAACTCGGTGAAAATACTGAAAAGTTCCAAGAACAATGCCGGCATTATCTCGAAATTCAGTTTTCTGTTGGTTACCTACCCAACCTGGAACATACTTTCAGGTTCTGAAAACCGCGAGCTATCCAATATTCCTTCTACTTTGATTATCAACAAGAAAACCAGTCGTTTCCACTCTCCGAACCGAAAAGAATCGTTGCAAAAAGAAATTGATTATCCCGAAATTTAAAAAAACGCTGCATTTCTTCCCCAAAAGCAGGGTTTAAAATCATTTAGCAGACAATAAAACGTCAGAAATTCTACCCTTGTTGTTCAATCATTTTCGTACTTTCACATCGGGTACTAAAAATTTATTAACATGATAACAACATTTCATAAGTTCCGCCAACTCACGGCGTACTTTCTTCTCGCTGTAAGCGTAATTTCGGGTACCGGTTTTTCGAATCCAAATGAGAGAACCGCCAAACGGGATGCCGTATTAAAAAATATTGTACCGCCCGCTCCACCAGTTGACTCAGTGGTTATTACCGCATTTGGAGCGGCATGTGACTCGGTAACTAATTGTAAATCTGCCTTTGACAAAGCACTGAGCCTTAGTAAAAGCAAAAAAGGATTAAAAATAATTGTTCCTCCGGGTATTTACTTTATTCAGGGTCCCATACATTTAGCAAGTAATGTTTGCATCGAACTACAAAAAGGTGCACGTTTAAAGTTTAGTTCTAATCCCAAGGACTATTTACCGCTCGTATTCACAAGCTGGGAAGGAACATTTTTATACAATTACAGTCCGCTGATTTACGGTTACCGGTTGGAAAATGTGTCAATCACGGGCGAAGGAATGATTGATGGGAACGCCGCCGAAACATTCAGCAAGTGGAAAGGATGGCAAGAACCGGCACAAATGAAAAGTCGCGAAATGAATCATGAAAATGTGCCGTTTGAAAAACGTATTTTTGGAGAAGGAAGTTACCTGCGACCACATTTAATACAATTCTTCGAATGCAAAAACATATTGATCGAAGACGTTCATATCACAAATTCCCCCTTTTGGTGCATTCATTTATTAAAATCAGAAAATGCAACTGTGCGGGGCATCAGTTTTAATGCAAAAAACATCAATAACGATGGCGTTGACCCTGAATATTCCAAAAATATTTTGATTGAAGACGTTGATTTCGACAATGGTGACGACAATGTGGCTATCAAAGCCGGACGCGACCACGAAGGACGCAAAACAGCCATCACAACTGAAAATATTATCATTCGCAATTGCAGGTTTAAAGGCTTACATGCGGTGGTTATCGGTAGCGAAATGTCGGCCGGAGTGCGCAATGTGTTTGTCGAGAACTGCACCTTCGGAGGATATTGTAAACGCGGAATATATTTGAAGTCAAATCCTGACCGGGGCGGTTTTATTTCAGATATTTATGTGAATAACGTTACTTTTGATGAGGTGGAGGATGTTTTTTATATAACTTCGTTTTACCATGGCGAAGGCAAAGGTTTCGAAACCGATATTCAACGCGTGTATGTAGACAGTTTGTATTGTAACAAAGCAACCAATGCAGGATTGGTCATTCAGGGATTCCCTGCCAAAAAGGTTCACGACATTTACTTCTCCAATGTTATGATACATTCGGCGGCAGTTGGTATAAGTTTTAACAATGCGGAAAATATCGTTATGAGTGATGTCAATATTGGAGGTGTGATAAAAACCATGCCTTCGTATGGTCATTAAACAATCAAAAAAGTTAATAAACACAATAAATCTAATGTCAAAATATAAAAATATGTTATAAAACACATTTTTCACACAAATATTTTCGAAAACTCTTGCAAGTGTATAAAAAACGCTTTATCTTTGCCTCGTGATTTTTTCATAGTATTAGATTTAAGGTTAACAAAGATTGGTAGTAAGGCGTTACTACCTTTCGCGTTTTATAAAGGGTAGGTCTATAATTTCAACTCAATATATGTTCAAGGCTGTCCGGAGGAATTCGGATGGCTTTTTTATTTTGTAAAAAGCTAAAAAAAAGCTACTTTTGCATCACAAAACAAATCCTTGTTGTACAATGAATATACTTCTCCTCGGCTCAGGCGGACGCGAACATGCACTGGCTTGGAAAATAGCCCAAAGCCCGAAACTCAACCAGCTTTTTATCGCTCCCGGAAATCCGGGAACCTCAACTTTAGGAACTAACCTGCCTATTGCTGCCGATAATTTTCCGGCATTGAAAGAGGCTGTTCTCGAAAACGGAATTGACTTAGTTTTGGTTGGGCCCGAAGATCCTTTGGTCAAAGGCGTTGTCGATTTTTTTGCTGAGGATGAACGTATCAAGAATATTCCGGTAGTCGGGCCTGATAAAATGGGTGCACAACTCGAAGGCAGTAAGGACTTTTCGAAACAATTTATGTTCCGTCACCATATCCCGACTGCAGGTTATTTAAGTGTCACCTCCGGAAATATTGAAGAAGGCATCGAATTTTTGAAGAATCTTCAGGCTCCTTACGTGCTGAAAGCCGATGGTTTGGCGGCAGGAAAAGGCGTTTTAATTCTGAACGATTTAAATGAAACTATAACTGAATTAAAATCGATGCTCGATGGAAAATTTGGAGCAGCGAGTAAAACCGTGGTGATTGAAGAATTCCTCTCGGGAATTGAATGTTCGGTTTTTGTGATTACCGATGGCAGAAACTACAAAATTCTTCCCGAAGCCAAAGATTACAAACGTATTGGCGAAAGCGATAAAGGACTGAACACCGGCGGCATGGGAGCTGTTTCTCCTGTCCCGTTTGCCAACGCAGATTTCATGCAAAAAGTGGAAGAGCGCATCATCAGACCTACCGTGGAAGGGCTTTACAGCGAAGGAATCATTTACAAAGGTTTTATTTTTTTCGGACTGATAAAGGTAACCGGCGAACCTTATACCATTGAATACAACGCACGCATGGGCGACCCTGAAACCGAAGTGGTGATGCTTCGCCTGAAATCGGATTTGGTGGATTTACTCGAAGGCGTAGCCAACGGAAATTTAAACGAAAAAACGGTTGAGTTTGACGAGCGTACCGCCGTTACGGTTATGTTGGTCTCGGGCGGTTACCCTGAGAATTACGAAAAAGGCAAGGAAATCAGCGGCCTCGATAAAGTGGAAAACAGTATTGTTTTTCATGCAGGAACAACATCGAAAGATGGAAAAATTGTTACCAATGGCGGACGTGTAATAGCAGTTAGCTCTTATGGAAATTCAAAAGAAGAAGCGTTGGCTCAGTCATTTGAAAATGCACAATTGATTAATTTCGATAAAAAATATTTCAGAAGAGATATTGGTTTTGATTTGTAACCGAACGAATTACAAGAACAATATATGGCAAAAATTTTAGTAATCGACGACGAACGCAGCATCCGTAATGCGCTGAAAGATATTTTGGAGTTTGAAAAACATCAGGTGGTATTAGCCGAAAATGGCAAGACCGGACTTGAAGCAATTCAAAACGCTGCTTTTGATGTTATTTTTTCAGATATTAAAATGCCCGAAATGGATGGCATTGAATTGCTTTCAGCGCTGAAAGAGCAGGAAGTCGAAGCTCCGGTGGTAATGATTTCGGGGCATGGCAATATCGAAACCGCGGTGGAATGTATCAAAAAAGGAGCATTCGATTTTATCGAAAAACCGATTGATTTAAACCGCCTGCTGATTACCGTACGCAATGCGCTTGATATAAACACCTTGGTGACAGAAACTAAAAATCTGAAAAAGAAAGTAGCCAAACGTCATCAAATGGTGGGTGCATCGCCGGCTATTGAAAAGGTGCGAATGATGATTGAACGTGTGGCGCCAACCGATGCACGCGTGTTGATTACCGGCGCTAACGGAACCGGGAAAGAAGTGGTTGCCCGCTTACTTTACGAGCAAAGTAACCGGGCAAATGCGCCATTCGTGGAAGTGAACTGCGCTGCCATTCCGTCGGAATTGATCGAAAGTGAATTATTCGGACACGAAAAAGGAGCTTTTACATCTGCCATCAAACAACGTATCGGAAAATTTGAACAAGCCGATACAGGAACCATTTTCCTGGACGAAATCGGTGATATGAGCCTGTCGGCACAAACCAAAGTGTTGCGCGTATTACAGGAAAATGAATTGACGCGCGTGGGCAGCGATAAAAGTGTAAAAGTAAATGTCCGTGTGCTTGCCGCCACCAACAAAAACCTGAAAAAAGAAATTGAAGCCGGAAATTTCAGGGAGGATTTATTTCACCGGCTAAACGTGATCCCGATTCATGTACCTTCGCTCGACGAACGCAAGGAAGATATTCCATTACTGGTAAAGCACTTCTGCGAATTGATTTGCAACGAACAAGGCATACAGCCCAAAACTTTTGATAAAACAGCGCTGGAATTATTAATGTCGCGCTCATGGACCGGAAATATACGTGAACTTAGGAATGTAGTTGAGCGTTTGATAATTCTTGGAGGCTCAACCATTTCAAAAGAAGACGTAGAAATGTTTGCCTGAAAAATATAAATACCCATTAGATTATGAAACCTATAAACGAACAAAAAATTGCCATTTGCAGCGACCATGCAGGTTATGACCTGAAACAGATTGTGATTAAACATTTGAAAGGAAATAATGTGCTTGCCATTAAAGATTTTGGCGCATATTCTGCCGAAAGCAGCGATTACGCCGATTATGCTCACCCAATGGCTTCGGCGGTTGAAAGTCATGAATTTGACTACGGTATTTCGATTTGCGGCAGCGGAAACGGCATCAGCATGACCGTAAACAAACATCAGGGGATACGTGCGGCGCTTTGCTGGAATGCTGAAATAACGGCATTAGCCCGCCAACACAATAATGCCAATATAATTTCATTACCTGCCCGGTTTGTTTCTGAAGAAGAAGTCCTGAAAATGATAGATATTTTCTTTACTACGGATTTTGAAGGAGGAAGACATCAAAGTCGGATTGACAAAATTCCTTTTTGCTGATTAAATTAATTCACTAACTAAAATCCCCCTTGCTGCGTCCCGACTTTACCTGTCTCAACTTCAGGCGGGAGGCGAGAGGGGATGGAGAAGCTAAACATGTCAAGAACAGAAATATCGAAATACGGAGAATTCGGGCTGATTAAACATCTGACCGAGCGATTTAAAAACACAAATGAGACGACACTCAAAGGCGTTGGCGACGATGCAGCGGTACTTGATTACAGAGACAAACAGGTGCTCGTAACCACCGACTTATTGCTCGAAGGCGTTCATTTCGATTTGATGTATGTGCCCATGAAACATCTCGGCTACAAAGCTGCCGTGGTGAATTTTTCGGATATTTACGCCATGAACGGACAACCGAAGCAAATCACTGTTTCTTTGGGCGTTTCCAAGCGTTTTTCGGTAGAAGACCTTGAAGAACTGTATGCCGGCATTGAAATGGCCTGTAAAACTTACGGAGTCGACTTAATTGGAGGTGACACCTCCGCTTCATTAACCGGACTTACAATCAGCATTACCTGCATTGGTGAAGCTGAAAAAGATAAAATCGTATACCGCAACGGAGCAAAACCAAACGATCTAATTTGTGTTTCCGGCGATTTAGGCTCCGCCTATATGGGTTTACAACTTTTGGAGCGCGAAAAAATTGTTTTTGCCGCCAACAGTGAAGCACAACCTGATTTTGAAGGAAAAGATTATATCCTGCAACGTCAACTGAAACCGGAAGCGCGCAAAGACATAATCAAAACTTTGGCTGACAAAGGAATTATGCCAACTTCCATGATGGATATTTCGGATGGCTTATCATCCGAATTGATGCACATTTGCTCGCAAAGCAATGTGGGTTGTCGGATTTACGAGGACAAAATTCCGATTAATTATCAGGCAGTGGTAATGGCTGAGGAATTGAATATGAATATTGTAACTGCCGCTTTAAACGGTGGTGAAGATTACGAACTTCTTTTCACTGTTTCGATGGACGATTACGATAAAATTGTAACAATGGAAGGAGTGGGAATCGTGGGGCATACGACTAAACCCGAACTCGGACTGCATTTGGTGGGTCGCGAAGGGGAGGAAATTGAACTTCAGGCCCAAGGCTGGAATTCACTGAATTAATTTATTTACAAAAAAAATCGCGCTTGCCAATAGGAAGCACGACTTTTTTTGTTCAGGACTAATCAATACTCGCTGATTAAATTAGAATAAACTTATCCTTCCCTGTTCCACAGAATGCACATTTTTCATCCATTTTAGCCTTGTCGTATGTGTTTCCACATACCGGACAAACAGCGTATTCAAATGGCAAAGTGTTTTCAGCATTCATTTGTAAGGCAGCTAAGGCAGCTTTGTAACATTCAAGGTGTTTCTTTCCCGTATCAAAAGCCCAGGTAAATGATTTTTCGACTTTTTCAGCTTTTGCATCGGTCAAAAATTGAGGATACATTGTTGCTACTTCGTAAGATTCACCATCAATTGCAGCCTGAAGATTTTCGGCTGTTGTTTTAACTTCGAATTTAGGCTTGAATTCTTTCTGCTTTCGATGCTGCATCAAATAATTTTACAATTGTATCCAATCCTTCAGTACGGGCATGTTCTGCAAAAACAGCATATTTGGCGCTGACAGTTTCGCCTTTAATCCCTGCTTTCAGATTTTCGATTGTTTTTACGGCGTTGGGTTGATTACACCTCAAAAAAATAACTAATTTTGTAACTGATAAAAATAAATCTCGTTTACATACTTATGAATTTAGCACGTAGAATAATCAGCATTTATTTCTTTGGCTTATATACACTGCTCTTTGCCCAAGCTCCGTCCGGTTATTACAACGCGGCAGTGGGGAAAAAGGATGCTGAACTGAAAACGGCTTTGCATACAATTATAAAAAACCATACAGTGCTGGAATATTATAGTTCAAGCACTTCGTTTCGAAAAACCGATTGGCATCCCGATGGATATTTTTGGGATATGTATTCCAACAATAAGCGTACAAGCTGGTCGGGCTTGAATCGCGAACATAATTTACCCAAAAGCTGGTGGAGTACTAATCCCGAAACAACAATAGCTTATACCGATTTGCATAATCTTTACCCATCGGATGCCACAGCCAATACTGCCAAATCAAATTATCCGTTGGGCATCGTGGGTGGAACGCCAACATTTTCAAATGGCGTTGTCAAAGTCGGATCAAACTCCTATCAGGGATATTCGGGAACAGTTTTCGAACCGGCAAATGAATATAAAGGCGATTTTGCCCGTGATTATATGTATGTGGTCACCTGTTACGAGGATTATGCAAATAATTGGCGAAGCTTGGGAACATCAAGCATGCTTTACAATGGGGGAACCTATCCTGTATTTCGTCCTTATGCGGTGAATTTGTTGCTCGAATGGAGCCGCAACGACCCGGTGAGCGACAAGGAAATCAATCGGAATAATGCTGTTTACGAGCTTCAGGGGAACCGTAATCCTTTTATCGATTTTCCATCACTGACCGAGTATATCTGGGGTAAATACATAGGCAAACCGTGGCCGGGAGATGATTCCCAGCCCGAAACCGATGCCACATTTTATTTGAGTTATGATGCTGCGGATAAAACCCTTTTTGTAAAAGTGAACGAGCCCGAAACCACGACCTATTTTATTTATTCCATCAGTGGTGTACTGCTAAAAACGGCTGACCAAATCAACAGCAACTCAAGAATTGAGGTATCAACCCTGGACAAAGGAATGTATATCGTGAAAATTTATTCGGGAACAAAACGTAAAACCGGCAAGTTTGTCGTAAATTAAAAGAAACAATTGTATCAGCATTTAAAGCAATTGTTTTGTTAATTAAATAAACTATTTCATAAGATATTTGTTACTTAAATACATTGAAAATTAGTATTATACAACTTTAAATTTAATGTTATGAAACTTTCCGCCCCATTCAAACTAAAGTTTCCGACTTATTTTCTTGTCGTGTTGTTCACATTTATAGGTTCAGACGCGCAACTCCAAGCATCTGTTGCCGACAAACCTGATTCTTACATCGAATACAAAGGGTTTGTTACCGATAAACTAACAGGAAGGCCTTTGCCTTTCACCAATATTTTGCTGATCGGAACCAATATCTCCACTGTTTCCAATAGCGAGGGTGAGTTTTCTATCAAGATTTCCGATACCGTTACGAATGGAAAGCTCTCTGTTCGTTTTATGGGTTATAAAAACCGGACGATTTTATTGTCTGATTTAAAACATGAAAAAAACCGGATTGAATTAGAACCTATCGCCGTTGAATTGCCCGAAGTAAGTGTTATCTCGAAAGATGCCGAGTCGCTTGTGCAGGCTATGATGGAGAAAAAAGCCCAAAACTATTCTGTTGAAGAAATGCAAATGACGGCTTTTTACCGCGAAACCATAAAAAAGAACAAATCTTATGCGTCTCTGTCGGAGGCTGTTGTTGATATTTATAAACAGTCGTACACTTCATACAAGTCAGATGTGGTGAAGATGTACAAAGCCCGCAAAAGAACCGATTATTCCAAACTGGATACACTGGTTTTTAAATTAATGGGAGGTCCGTTCAACACATTGTATCTCGACTTAATGAAACATCCCGATATGATTTTTACTGACGATATGATGAAAAACTACGAGTTCCGTTTCGATCATTCAACGCGTATGGATAACCGGTTGATTTATGTGGTTGATTTTATTCAGAATAAGAATTATATTGAACCGCTCTATTATGGAAAACTGTATATCGATGCACAAACACTGGCTTTGAAAAGCGCTGTTTTCAAACTGAATATTGAAGATAAGGAAGCTTCGAGCCGGATGTTTATTATAAAAAAACCGCTGAATGCCAGGGTTTATCCTGTTGAAGCCAATTATCGGATTGACTATCTGGAAAAAGATGGAAAATGGTATTACGGTTACGGCCGAATCGAACTCGGGCTACGCATTAACTGGAAAAGAAAACTATTTAATACCACTTATTTTTCTACCATCGAAATGGCTGTTACCGATTGGGAAAAAGCCGACGATGGAAAACCTCAAAGAAAAGATCGTTTGCGCCCTTCAGTCATCGTAAGCGATGCAGCCAGCGGTTTCTCCGATCCTGATTTCTGGGGCGAGTTCAATGTGATTGAACCTGAAAAATCAATTGAAACTGCAATTAAAAAGATTCAGAAACAGTTAGAGAAGAAAAATTAATTAATGCTCAACATCTATCGTGCTTCTGCCGGTTCGGGCAAGACATTCCGGCTTACGCAGGATTATATTTACTTGCTTTTCGACCCGCAGCGTGAGCGGGTGCATCGTCGTATCCTGGCGGTAACATTTACCAACAAAGCCACCGACGAGATGAAAACACGCATACTGAAAGAGTTGTACGCGTTGTCGCAAGGCGAAGAATCGAATTACCGCGCAGGTTTAATGGCAAAATTTCGCATGGACGAGGAAGCGGTTAATCGCAGAGCTAAGCATATTCTCACCACTATTCTGCACGATTATTCATCCTTTTCCATCAGCACCATCGACCGTTTTTTTCAGCAGGTTATTCGCTCTTTTGCCCGCGAAATTGGTGTGCATGGCGGTTACAACCTCGAACTGGATAACGAAAGTACCTTACAACAATCGGTCGATAATTTGTTTCTCGATTTGTCGAAAGATGAAAACAAACAGTTGCTTAACTGGTTGACTCAGTTTGCGGAGGAACGCATCGAACAATCCGAAAACTGGAATCCGCGCCGGAGCATCGAGGATTTAGGACAGGAAATTTTCAAGGAAAGTTATCAGCACAAAGCCGAAGATACGAACCGAAAGCTTCACGACCGCGAATTTTTGCAGAATTATCGTGCCAAACTCCGGAAAATTGAAAACGATTTTGAGGAAAAAGTAAAAACAGCAGCTCAGAATGGATTGAATATCATGGCGAAATACGGACTGAATCACGAAGATTTTTCATATTCAGCTACCAAAACTTTCGATAAACTGATAAAAGGAGAATACGAAATAGGAAAACGTTTCGTAAGTTATGCCGACGACGTAAACAATTGTTATTCGAAAGCCAAACCGCAAAATATAAAAAATGCTATTGAGAATGCATACTCAAATGGACTTCAGGCTTGTATTCTTGAAATCATCCGTTTGCTGCAGGAAGAAATTGTGCTTTACAATTCGGCTGAAATTGTACAAAAGCACATCAATACGCTTGGTATTTTGTCCGACCTGGCATTGCAAATCAAAAAACTGACCGAAGAGCAAAACTCCATGCTTATTTCGGATGCCAACATGTTGCTCAGTCGCATTATCGACAACAGCGAAACGCCTTTTGTGTACGAAAAAACCGGCATTCATATCGATCATTTTATGATTGATGAGTTTCAGGATACCTCCACGTTGCAGTGGAAAAATTTTTATCCGTTAGTTTCCAATAGTTTATCGTCCGGCAAATTCAATCTCGTGGTGGGTGATGTAAAACAAAGCATCTACCGGTGGCGAAATTCCGACTGGAAATTACTCGACGAACAAATCATGCACGATTTTCGTCCCGAACAATTACACGAAGAAAACCTTGACACCAACTGGCGCAGCGACCGGAATATCATTGAATTTAACAACGAATTTTTCCGTTGTGCAGCCATTTTGCTTCAACAAAAACTGAACGAGAGTCTTCTGCCCGTTTTGCCGGTTTATCCTTCGCTGCAAAGCCTGACACATCGTATCGAACATGCTTACGGACAATTGCATCAGAAAACTTCGCAAAGAGCCGGGAGCGGGTATGTAAATGTGTCGTTTATCCCGCGCGGCGAAAATGAAGATGGTTGGAAAGCCGAAAGTCTGAACCGGTTGCCTGCTTTGCTCGAAAATTTGCAAAGTCGCGGTTATCGCCCGGACGATGTGGCTATTTTGGTAAAAAGAAATGAAGATGCCCAGGATGTGATTCGTAAACTGCTGACCTATAAAACCTCGCCCGAAGCAAAACCGGGTTTCAGTTACGATGTTATGGGTAACGAAGGATTGATGATTGCTTCGGCTGCTTCGGTGCGTTTTGTGCTCGGTATTTTGCGGCTACTGGTCAATCCGGCCGACAGCATTCAGCAAACCGTGGTTGGTTACGAGTATGCCCGCGCTTGCCTCAATTTGCCCGCAAACGAAGCGTTGAACGCCTGTTTCGCGGAGTCGAAAACCGGTAATGAATTTTCGGCGCTTTTTACCAAAGCAGAAAACGAAAAACTCGGTGTGATTAAAAACAGTTCGCTTTACGATATGGTGGAGCAAATCGTAGCTTTGTTCAACGTGGGTTTGTGGAGCAATGAAGCGGTTTTTATACAGGCATTTCAGGATGTGGTTTTCAAATTTACTTCAGGGAAAACCGCCGATTTATACAGTTTTCTGAAATGGTGGGATAAAAGCGGTGTAAAACAATGCATTTCTACGCCGGAGAATCCCGATGCTTTTCGCATTATGACCATTCATAAGTCAAAAGGGCTGGATTTCAAGGTCGTGATTATTCCTTTCTGTGAATGGGAAATCGACAAAAAATCGGGCTATTTCAAAAATGTACTTTGGTGCGAACCAAAGACCGAACCTTTCAGCGAACTGCCTTTATTGCCGGTGGAATACAGTGCGAAATTGGGGCAATCTGTTTTTGCCGAAAACTATTTAGAGGAATTGATGCATCAGTTTATCGACAATCTGAACGTGGCTTATGTCGCTTTTACACGGGCGAAACATGAGTTGATTTGTGTTGCTCCCATTCCGAAAAGCGAACCCGAAAGTGTTGAAAAAATCAATTCGCTTGCCGGCTTATTGCTTTATAGTTTTCAAAATAGCATTGAAAATCACGCAGAAATAAACCTGACAGAAAATTTCAATCAAGAAAACCAAATTTACAAGCTGGGCGACCCAACCACTTACACTTATATCGAACCAAAAACGGATGACACGAATGAAAAACTCGAAAATTATCCTACTGCGAGCAGCACGAATCGACTGCAAATCCGCCATCAAAGCTTGGATTATTGGCTCGAAAACCAGAACCTGACCGATAGCCGGTTAAATTATGGTATTATAATGCACGATATTTTACGTAATATTACCCGCAAATCCGACCAATCGAAAGCCATCCGCGAAATGATTTGCGAAGGACGCATCAACGAAAATGAAAGCAAAACCGTTATACGGGAAATGGAAAAATTCTGGGCTTTGCCTGAAACGTCGGACTGGTTTGCCGACGATGTACGCGTACTTACCGAAGCCACTATTCTCACTCCAACCGGCGATTTGTACCGCCCCGACCGTGTCGTGTTTCGTGGCAAACAAGCCATAGTGGTTGATTATAAATTCGGTGACAAGGAAAATAAAACCTATCTTCAACAGGTAAAACAATACATGAAATTGATAACCGGAATGGGTTACGAGGTGAGTGGATATGTTTGTTACGTGAGTCTGGAGAAAGTTGTTGAAGTCGAATAATGAAAAACCACACATCTGGTCAAAATAAAACACACGGAAATTTATCTTTTTCTTCCAAAAACACCTGTAACAGTTCGTTTTTCTTCCAAAAAGTAAGCTTATTTGGCAAAATTAAGTTTTAAACAAACAAAATGTCATTTTGCAAGCAATTTATAGAATTTTACACTATCTTTGTGCTTCATTTTTTAGCTTTTGAACGTGGAAAAAGAAAGTGCTGTATTATTGCTATTTACCGGAGGGACTATCAGTATGTCCGAGGATCCGGCTACAGGCGCTTTACGTCCCATCGATTTTGACCGGCTTCAAGAATATTTGCCCGAACTCAAACAAACGGGAGTACGCGTTAAAAGCATCCCTTTTTTACCGCTTGTCGATTCGTCGGATATACAACCCGATACCTGGGAAAAAATAGCACTAACTATTCAGGAAAACTACGACGATTTTGATGGTTTTGTGGTGTTACATGGAACCGATACAATGGCTCACACCGCATCGGCATTGAGTTTTATGTTCGAAAATCTTTCCAAACCGGTAATACTTACAGGTGCCCAGTTACCTATTGGCATGATGCGTTCCGATGCTAAGGAAAACTTA
This sequence comes from Bacteroidales bacterium, assembly GCA_021371875.1. Lineage (GTDB taxonomy): Bacteria > Bacteroidota > Bacteroidia > Bacteroidales > Paludibacteraceae > Paludibacter. Next base: position 16,391 of record JAJFVH010000039.1, on the reverse strand, counting down.
TTGACTTCGATAGAAATAGCTTCGGCCAAAGAAAACGGCCATGCTATTGTTCCTGAAGTTTGTATCTTTTTCGAAGATACGCTTTTCCGTGGCAACCGTACCACGAAGAAAAATGCGGAGCACTTCAGCGCTTTCAATTCATACAACTACCCTCCGTTGGCTAAGGCAGGAGTTCATATCAAGTTTTTCCGTTCATACATTCATTACCCCGAGCTCGGAACAAAACTGCGTGTTCGAACAAAAATAGATCAGAATATCGTTATTTTAAAGCTTTTCCCGGGCATTACCCACCTGACCGTTCATACTATTTTGAATATTCCCGGGCTCAAAGCCGTTATACTTGAAAGTTTCGGTGCAGGCAATGCGCCACGTCATGCCTGGTTTTATAATGAATTGAAAAATGCTACCGAACGTGGGATACTGATTGTAAATAAAAGCCAATGCAGTACAGGTACTGTTGAAATGGGACGATACGAAACCAGTTTAAATCTGATGAATGCCGGACTGATTAGTGGTTACGATTGCACCACAGAGGCGATTGTTGCCAAATTAATGTATTTGCTTGGCGAATACGAATCGTTGGATGAAGTAAAGCACAAATTGAGTATCAGCATGTGCGGAGAAATGACGATAAGCTAAATCTGCTTTTAAATAACCAGTAAACAAAAACGCTTTCCCATTCATTACCGGAAAGCGTTTTTTGTTATTTGTAAATTTCGTTGAGTAAATTGGCCAGTTGAATTCCGCCACGATAAAGCATTTCGTCAAGGTCGCCGGCGAAACGATAAACATAGTGATAACTGTTGGTGTCCGATTTATCGTACGCGTAAATGGCATTACGAACCGAATACGCAGCTTCTACCGATTGCAGCACCGTGAATTTTTGAAATTCCGCTTTTCGCGGCCTGAATTTATCCTGCAAATAGATACTGAATTCTGTGTATGACATGTTTTTACTCTCGGTAATTTGTCCATCCCACACCGCATGTACATTGGTTTTTTTACCGAACCAGTTTGTTTCCACTTTATTCCCGCCCAAATCTTCGGCACGCCCCAGATGCATCGGTTGGTGTAAATCGCCTGTAAAATGAACCAAAAATTTCAAAGCTTCTGCATCCGAAGGGTTTTTCTTTAAACGATCGGTCATCCAATTTATGGCATAAAACAAATGTTCGCCTTCGGCAGTCGGATTCTTGAGCAGCTGTTTCAAGTCCTCCGTCGTCATGCTGTCCTTCAGATTCTGATAATGCCATTTGTAGCTGTAATCATAGTTTTTATCGCTTCGTACCTCATCAGCCCAGGTGGCCTGATATATGATACCATGCTTACCGAGCACTTTATCACATTGCTTGCGTGCTTTGTTCGTGAGATGTTGATAGGCAATGTCTGCAATGATCCGATGTCCGACAGCATCATAAGCCGAAGCAAAAAGAGTAATCCAAAGTAAACTTAAAGTAAGTATATTTTTTCTCAATTTCATAAAAAATATTTGTAATTTAATTAATACCCTGCCAGCAACAAGCCAATATCGTTTGAAGTAATGTTGTAATAATTGCCAATCAATCGGTTAACGAGCACACCACCATAAACATAAGCGCCGTTGCGAAAGCCTGAACTTTCGGCTATCGCCGTTTTTACGCTTCCCGAATGGCCTATCTTGAGTAATATAGGAGCAAAAATATTGCTCAATGCCATAGAAGTTGTACGGGCTACGCGCGCCGAAATATTAGGAACACAATAATGGATAACTCCATGTTTTTCAAACACCGGATTCTTCAACGTACGGCATTTTGACGTTTCGAAGCAACCACCCTGATCAACACTTAAATCGATGACTACGGCTCCCGATTTCATTGTTTTAACCAATTCTTCCGATACCATAAATCGTTCCGAACCGTTGATGTAGCGTAAATTTCCAATAACGGCATCGGCCGAAGCAAGCGCTTTGAATAAAACAGCCGGATGAATAACTGAAGTGAAGACCTGCTGTCCCAAATAATGCTGGATTTTTCGAAGTTTATTTATATCGTGGTCAAAAATTTTGACCTGAGCCCCTAATGCAAGCGCTGTTCGGGCTGCTACAGTTCCTGTTATTCCGGCTCCGAGTATCAGCACTTCGGTAGGCGAAATGCCTGCCACTCCTCCAAGCAACAAACCCTTTCCGCCCCGTTCGTTACTCATCAATTCTGCGGCAACTGCAATGGCTGTGCTTCCTTCAATTTCGGAAATGGAACTGACCACAGGAAATGCTTTTTGTTCATCTTTAATCAACTCATAAGCAATGGCGTTCATCTTTTTATTCATCATCAGCGCAATACTTTCCGCCGAAAGATTGCTGAGCTGTAACATGGAAAAAATAGACGACCGATCGTTCATCAATTCAAGTTCCCCGATCGTAGGCGGAGCAATTTTTAAAACAATGTCGGCGCCATAAACTTCCGCTGCCGAATCGACCAAATAAGCTCCGGCCTCACTGTATTGCAAATCGGAATAGGACATCGGCTCTCCTGCTCCGCGCTGAACATAAACACTATGACCTTCTTCAGTAACAATAGCAACGCCTTCGGGGGTTAATGCAAGCCGGGTTTCCACCTGTGCATTTTCCTTAGGCAAACCAATAGACAGACGTGGTTGTCGTGCCAACTCACGAAGCAAACACTCTTCGGGAAAAAGTGAACGTTGAGTTTCGGAATTGAATTTCATAGATATTTGTAATTTTTCTGACAGACTACAAAGCTAAACACTATTATCGAAATAGACAAATATTTTTGAAATTTGTAAACATTGTCATATCAAAACTGTTTTATTCAATCTGATTTTTACTACAAAACCAATGATTCATGTTTTTTAGCTCACAACTAAACTCTATCTTTGCAAATCGTTATGGAAAAAAGTAAACTCAACGGACATTTTGCCCTCTTTGCTGCCAATATATTTTTCGGACTGAATAATCCCATTTCAAGATCAATAATCCCTGATATTGTAGATCCTTACGTACTTACACTCTTTCGTCTCGGCGGCGGAATGTTGTTATTTTGGCTGTCGTCACTATTTACCAAACACGAAAAAGTTCCTGCAAAAGATATCGCTCTTCTCTTTTTGGCTGCTATCCTGGCTTTATCAACTAATCAACTCCCATTTCTTGTAGGTTTATCCATGACCTCGCCAATTGATGCATCTATTGTTGTAACAATACTGCCCATCCTCAGTATGATTTTTGCAGCGATAATTATCAAAGAACCAATCACATTTAAAAAAGCGTTCGGTGTATTGGTCGGGGCTTCGGGTGCGTTGCTGTTGATTCTGGAAAACAAAAACACGGGCGCAGGTTCAGGAAATTTCTGGGGTAACATCATCGTTTTTTCGGCGGTTCTTTCTTTTGCGCTCTATCTTACCATATTTAAAAGTCTGATTTCGAAATACTCGCCGGTTACGGTTATGAAATGGATGTTTTTGTTTGCAACCATTCAATGTTATCCGTTTTGTCATAAAGCATTAATGTCCACCGATTTTAGTTCTTTCAGCGCATCGGTGTATTGGCGCATCGGCTTTGCGGTGGTGGCTGCCACTTATATTTCTTATATACTATTAGCTATCGGGCAAAAAGTGTTGCGCCCCACTACGTTGAGCATGTATAATTATCTTCAGCCTATTGTAGCTTCCTTTGCGGCAGTGGCTATGGGCTTGGATTCCTTTGGGTTCGATAAAATTATTTCGGCGGTTTTGGTCTTTACCGGTGTTTATTTTGTGACTCAAAGTAAGTCGAGAGCACAAGTGGAGGCTGAAATGCAAGCTAAGCGGAATCAGTCGAACAAGGCATGAAGAACTGGAAGTGAATTTAGCCCATGAAAATCAGGTATATGCAGTTTATAATATTCAATCAGGATTTCAACGAGTTCCAAGCGTTGATCCCGCGTTAATTTGATAGTTTGCATATTTAAATAATCCGACTGCATTATCCGAAGAAAATTTGCAGTTACTTCGGGCAGTAGAAAATGTGTATGCAAAGGTTTTTCTTTAATAAAAATGCCGTTCATTAAATCAAAATATTTATCTTCAGCCCTTTCTCCATTGGGCTCAAAGCCAAGATAACGACTGAGTTTCATCAAAAACACCAAATGAAAATTGGCCAGTCCTTCTTCGCAGCAATCCAATACCTGAACCGAATTTTCGAGAAAATGATATAAATTTCCGTCGGCTTCGGTTTGTTTCAAAGCACGAAACAAGACTTCGGACACAAAAAGAGCCAATGAGTTCTTTACGGGATGAAAAGGAATTCCCGTAAGAGGATAATATACTCGTATATCTTTTATATTTTGTATGTCTTTTCCCGGCGTATGATATACATCCAATTCTACAACCGAAAGAGGTTGAAGAAATGCCGCCCTGAATTTCGATTTCTTCTTGTTAACTCCATGCACCATGTACGAAGTTCGTCCAAATTGATTTGTATATATCGTAACTATGGTCGAACTATCGGTATATTTAAGCGAATGAAGTACGATTCCGTTGGTTTTAATCAGCATACAAAGAATAATAAGTGTACAAATGTAGTAAAATAATTCTCATTTCCAGAGCCGAAGAGTATCATCCATCTTATTAAATTGGACAAACCTGGCTGACAAATAAGCTTTTACAAATATTTGGAAAATATTTACCCGAAAGTTTTTGCCAATCCAAAAAACTGCCGTATATTTGCAGCCGCAATTGAGGAAAAGCAGCTACTTAAAAGCAAACACTCTAAAACATTATGGTCCATTCGTCTATCGGTTAGGACGCCAGGTTTTCATCCTGGAAAGAGGGGTTCGACTCCCCTATGGACTACAAAAAAGTAAACAAAAGATATTTAAAAAAAGCATATTTGAGATGGCAAATCACAAATCATCAATCAAAAGAATTCGTCAAACTGAAAAACGCAAATTACACAACCGTTATTACGCTAAAACTGCCCGTAACGCCGTTCGTAAATTGCGCACAACAACCGACAAAGTAGTTGCAACCGAAATGTTGCCTAAAATCAGCTCTATGCTTGATAAATTGGCTAAACGCAACATTATCCACAAAAACAAAGCTTCGAACCTGAAATCGAAACTGACTGTTTTTGTAAATAAACTGGCGTAACTGCTTCTTGTGAAAAAGACAGAAGCCCTTTCCCAATCGGGAAAGGGCTTTTTTGTCGTGAAGTAAAATCAACTCATACTAAAAGTTGTATTTTGTCATGTGCTGAAATTTTTCATTAAAAGAGTATTCCGTAAGTTTAGCTTATTTTAAAAACTGTTTCAATTGCTTTTGCTTGTTTACCTTGCGACCCATCAGATTTTTTCTTCACATCAAATAAGAAGATGGTAACACAACGTCATTTGTTGTTGATAATCAGCGCCGCGATAACGCCCGGCACCCAACCACAAAGTGTAAGCAAAAACACGATGATAAACGATCCGCAACCTTTATCCAGGATGGCTAAAGGCGGAAAAATAATACAAAGTAGTACGCGCCAGAGTGACATAAGAATTGATTTTTATTTTTTTATTAAAAAAAGTATCCCGTAAGTTTAGCTTGTTTTAAAACTATTTCAATTGATTCTGCTTGTTTGCCTCGCGCCCTATCAGAAATTTTCTTCATTAAATAAGAAAATGGCAACTTCACCATCATTCGTAAATACAAACTCCACCAACCAACGCCAAACTTTTAAATTCCAAGCAAAATTATATTCCTGAGGGCGGTAATTTTTGTTATTTATAACACGCCACCGAAAAACTTAATGCGCTTCCAGCCAGTTGGCTCCCACACCACAATCGGCAATCAGCGGAACTTGCAGTTTGATGGCATTTTCCATTTCTTCCACCACTATCTTTTTCGCAGTTTCGACTTCGGCATTCGGAACGCTAAAATTCAATTCATCGTGTACCTGCATGGTCATTTTGGTTTGCAGGTTTTCTTTTCCCAACCGGTTTTGAATGCGAACCATGGCTATTTTGATAATATCGGCTGCCGAACCCTGAATCGGGGCGTTGATGGCATTTCGCTCAGCATAACCCCGCACAATACTGTTTTGTGAATTAATGTCGGCAAGGAAGCGTTTCCGTCCGAAAATAGTTTCTACGTAGCCGGCTTCCTTGGCACCTTGTATGGCTTCGTCCATATAACGTTTCACATCGGGATAAGTAGCAAAATATCCGTCGATCAGTTCTTTGGCTTCGCCACGCGGAATGGCGAGCCGTTCTGCCAGTCCGAAAGTGGAAATGCCGTAAATTATGCCAAAGTTGGCAGTTTTGGCTTTGCGGCGCATCTCCGAAGTAACTTCGTTGAGAGGGATTTTATAAATTTTAGCGGCGGTAGCCGTATGGATGTCGAGCCCGCTGTTGAATGCTTCGAGCATATTGGCATCGCCGCTGAGGTGCGCCATGATGCGAAGCTCAATTTGCGAATAGTCGGCACTCAGAAAAACGCTGTCGTCGTCCGGAATAAATGCCTTGCGGATTTCCTTACCCTTTGCGTCGCGAATCGGTATGTTTTGCAAATTCGGATTGGTAGAACTTAATCTGCCGGTAGATGTAACTGTTTGATTAAAGGAAGTGTGAACTTTCCCGGTCTTTGGATTAATCAGTTGAGGCAAGGAATCGATATAGGTGCTCAGGAGTTTCTTCAATCCCCTGTAATCTAAAATTTTCCCGATAATTGGGTGTTTTGAGCGGATTTTCTCCAACACATCCTCCGAAGTGGAATATTGTCCTGTTTTAGTCTTCTTGGCTTTGTCATCAAGTTTAAGCCGGTCGAAAAGAATTTCACCCACTTGCGCCGGCGACGACACGTTGAACTCATAGCCCGCCATTTTGTGAATTTCTTTTTCGATGGCAAGCATTTCTTCTGTCAGTATTTCGGAACTCTGGCGCAATGCTTCGCTGTCGATGCGCACGCCGTTGCGTTCCATAGTAGCCAGCACTTTCATAAGCGGCATTTCTATTTCGTAAAATAGTTTTTCGAGCGAGTTTTCAATTATTTCCTTTTCCAGGATTTGCTTCAGACGGAAGGTTACATCGGCATCTTCAGCGGCATAATCGCACAAAAGATCCAAATCGACAAATCGGATATCTATTTGATTTTTACCTTTTCCACCCACCAAGTCATCGTAATGGATAGTACGGTAATGAAGATAAATTTCGGCCAAGTAATCCATGCCATGGCGTAATTCAGGTTGTAATAGGTAATGGGCAATCATGGTGTCGAACAATTTTCCTTTCAGTTCGATGCCATACATCGACAACATAAGCAGGTCAAATTTAATGTTCTGACCAATTTTTTCGATATGTTCGCTTTGGAAAAATGCTTTGAATTCGTACAATAATTCTAAGGCTTCGTTTTTATCACCGGGTAAGGTAACGTAATAAGCTTCGCCTGCCTTGTAACAAAACGAAAGTCCTACCAGTTCGGCCGAGAAAACATCCACTCCGGTAGTCTCAGTGTCGAAGCAAACCGATTTTTGCATAAAAAGCTTTGAAATCAGATCGGCACGTTTTGCTTTCGAGTCGACAAGCGTATATCTGTGCGCCACATTTCGAAGGGTCAACATGCCGTTTACAGGAGCTTCTTCCAAAACTTGTGGAATATCATCGGCCATTTGTTTGGGCACTTTTGAATGCACAGGTTTGTCGGCTTCGTCAAAAGCATCGAAAAGCGACATTTGTCCTTTTGGCGATTTGGGTTTGGCAAACTGAATAGTTGTTGCCGGTTCGTCGGGAGGAAGCGAAGTAAAAGGCTTCCTGAATTTCGATTGCGACATGGTACGAAATTCCAATTCTTCAAACAAAGTTTGCAAATCAGCCTCGTTAATTGGTTCTATTTCCAACGATTTCTCGTTAAACTCGACCGGTACATCGGTTTTTATAGTTGCCAGAAAACGCGAAAAAATTATCAGTTCTTTGTTTGTCTCTACTTTGGTTTTCAGGGCTCCTTTCAGTTCATCGGTTCTTGAAAGCAAGGTGTCGATACTGCCGAATTCTTTCAGCAATTTCACGGCGGTAACTTCGCCCACACCTGGACAACCCGGGATATTATCCGATGTGTCGCCCATGAGTCCTAATAAATCAATTACTTGTTCGTGACTGTCGAGGTTGTATTTAGCTTTCACTTCTTCGGGTCCCATCACTTCAAAACCGCCCGTATGTTTGGGCCGGTACATGAAAATATGTTCGGAAACCAACTGACCGTAATCTTTATCGGGCGTAAGCATAAACACTTCGAATCCTTGTCTTTCTGCCTGTTTTGCCATGGTTCCGATCACATCATCGGCTTCGTAACCGGGAACTTCGAGAATGGGAATATTGTAAGCCTGTACAATTTTTTTGATAATCGGAACAGCCAATCGAATATCTTCAGGAGTCGATTCGCGCTGCGCTTTGTATTTTTCATAAGCTTCGTGGCGGAAGGTTTTCCCGCTCGGGTCGAACGCCACGGCAATGTGTGTGGGTTTTTCGCGCTTCAACACATCCTCAAGAGTATTGACAAAACCGTAAATAGCCGAAGTGTTAAGCCCTTTTGAATTTACACGAGGTGCACGGATAAAAGCGTAATAGGCACGGTAAATAATGGCGTAAGCGTCTATTAAAAAAAGTTTTTTCATAAATTTCTGTCTTGCTGCCAACCTGCATAGCTGACAATATATAAAAACAAAGATACATTTTTTATGGCGAAACTACATGGCTCACTTATATTTTCGCCTTCATTTCCACCTCCACATCCAGCATTTTTCCATCGCGTTGAATAATCATCCTGAGCGGTCTTTTACTTGCATGTTCAAAATAGCCCCGCACCTGAGAAAGCGTCATGCTGAAAATTTTCTGAAAATTTATCTCGTTAATCATATCTCCTGCTTTTATTCCGGCTTGCTCTGCCGGCGAACCTTTCCACACATTGATTACTTCTATTTGTGGAAAAAACGCATAAGTCTGGGCTACTTCTAACCCTGCGATATTATAAACAAAGGGCTTTTTGAAGTTGTTGTTGGGTTTAAAATAGAATTGTTTATTAAATGGATCGATAATCAGATTGAAACGGCTCAACAATTGGCTTCCGATCGTTCCGTCCCTGTCCGAGTTCTGTATGATTCCCGAAATAACAGCCGAATCGGGAAAAACAACAATCGGATCTTTCACGCAAAAGTTGGCAATGCATATTTGCGGCACCCGAGCGAAAATTCCGGTTACTTCTCCACTCAGTCCCTGACCTATCCGGCCGTGAATCGATTTTTCGGGAATGGTAATGGCTTTGTTTGTTAAAGTCTGAAACCACGCATTGAGTTCAGCTCCGGTGTCGATCAACATCTTGATGCTGCGTCGGGCGCTATCGGTTTCGAGCACCGAAAGATTTATGTACATTTTTTGTTTCTCAACAGTCATTGGCATTACCCCGTAACCCTTGGGAACAGCTATTTGGTCTTTATCGTAAAAGCGAATCTTCCGAGCGGTATAATCTATTTGCACAATATAGTCCTGAAAAAAATCAGCTCCAAGTAAGCCATTAATTTTTGTTCCCGTTTGGCGGGTAAGATTAAAAATATCTTCCTGAAGAACAAAAATTGTTTTGTTGAATAATTTAAACTTTCTCCCTATAAAAATTGTGTTACCATTACTCACCAATGCATTCAGTGTTACACCGCGGCCTAAACCCTGCAAATCGCGTATATTATTATATGTGAGCAAAATACTGTCGCCAGGAAGCAGTTCGGTAATGATGGTGCTGCGAACGCCCGAATCGAGAATAAATTTTAACCTGGACGATTCGTTGATTCTGGCTTCGACCACAATGTAGCTACCGACCATTTCAAAAGGAATGGATACAAGGGGTTTGTTGGGACGAAGAGCCATGCAAACCAGTGAAATAAATAAATAAATTACGAGAAATACTAACTTTCTCATATCATGTGTTTTTTCAATATGCGAAGATAGTGTTTTTTTATAAATGTTTCATGTGTTTATAATTTATATATCTGCCCCCTAACCCCCTAAAGGGGGAATAATACAGGTACTTTGAGTTTTGTTATTTTATAATCATCTCCTTGTGTGTCCTGATTTTTAATCTCGGTCATGGGGGTTTCATAAAACTTTTTTTATACATTTGCGCTTCATAAAATAATGTGCGAGTATCGTAAAAAAATCACCCTTTCCTTTATAATTCACAAGCAAAAACCAATTTATCTTATTTATAAAAAATGGACATTAAAATAAAAAAAACCGTTCTTGCGGCTCAACGGGCGGAAGTAACGGAACATTTGATTTACATGCGTTTATCCGAACAATGTAAGGATAAAAACAATGCTGATGTTTTGCAAAAAATAGGACTTCAGGAAAAAGGCCATGCTAAATTCTGGCAAAACATATCGGGAGAAGATGTGAAACCTGATATGTGGCGTGTTGTCCGTACTGTTTGGCTGGCTCGTCTGCTCGGATTATCGTTTGTACTGAAACTGATGGAAAAACGCGAAGGAACGGGTTCAAAAACTTATAATCAATTAGCTGAATATTTCCCGGAAGCGAAAGAATTTTCGGAAGAAGAACATGATCACGAAAAGAAATTGCTGGCCATGTTGGACGAAGAAGGTTTGCAGTTTGTAGGTTCCATCGTTTTAGGTCTAAACGATGCATTGGTTGAGCTTACAGGCGCTTTAGCCGGCTTCACACTGGCGCTGAGCGACAATAAAATCATTTCGCTGGTAGGATTGGTTACCGGTATTTCTGCCGCACTTTCGATGGCCGCTTCCGATTACTTATCGTCGAAAGCCGATGGCGATGCGCAGGCTAAAAAGTCAGCCGTTTATACGGGTGTAGCTTATTTATTTACTGTTATTTTACTGATTTTGCCATTTCTGTTGTTATCGAGCAAATTCATAGCGTTGGGCATAACTTTGGCAACGGCCGTTTTGATTATTTTCTGCTTTAATTATTATATTTCCACCGCTAAAGACTTGAATTTTAAAGCCCGCTTTTTCGAAATGACCTTTATAAGCCTGGGTGTGGCGGCCTTTTCGTTCTTTGTGGGTTACGCGCTGAAATATTTGCTTGGGGTGGATGTATAAAAACAGTTTTATCGGGAGAGGCGCACGGCACTTGAATATTTCAATTTACCGGTTTTGTGTGTCTATCTAATAAATTGATTTTGAGATTCCTTCTGTTCGGTCATCGGCTTTGGTAAGCTCTTTTTCTCCTCTGCGATAATAATAAACTAGCCCGAATTGTTTACATTTCAGAAGCCGGGTGTAAGGTTTTTCATCCTTGAATTTAGCTTCCACCTGGTTCCAAATGTCAAGGATAATGGCATCGCCTTTTTCACGTGAATTTACCAGTTCTTCCCAACTTCTGGCGGTGGTGTTTTGATATAATTTCTGAGTGGATTTATATTCCTTGAAAACTTCATAATGAACTTGTACTTTGGCTATGGCAGGGTTGTAAATAGGCAAACCACCGTTACGAACCCGCTCATTTTCACCATCGATTATAAATTTACCCCATTGAATCAATGCTGCTTCGGTGGTTAGATCAGGAACAGTGTGTATCGTAGGGTCGAGTTGATAAAAAAGTTTATGATCTTTCTTTATATCGCCACGAATTACTGCAAGATTCAAAACCTGAATAAAATGCGAAATATATAATCGGGCATTGTGAACTATCTGTTGATATCGTCTATTAGCTGAAACTTGATTATCAAGCGTTTGTTGATAGTGGCTTAATTGTTTTTCAAAAACGCCCAGGTAAGTTTTGGCATCGTGAACCGTTTTGAAAGAAACGACCTGGTCAGCAAAGTCTTGCTTTTCTGCTTGCTGAATAGCCGTTCGTAATGCACGTAAACGGGCTTGATCGGTATTGGGAAGTCGACGATAAGGCATAAAAATTTGCAATTTGCAATTTGCAATTTACAACCTGAGGGCAAAAACCACCCGACAATCATAAACTGAAAACCTGAATTTATGAATTGAAAATCGTTTATTGCCTGCAAAGATAGAAAAATTAATCACTTCTTGACATTAAATTTTCGGCTAATTTTCTCAATTCTTGCTTTTTATTTGAAAGAACGGTTACTTTTTCGAGATTTGCGACTGCCTTTTCATAAAAAAACGACATCTTATCTTCGCATATTTTTTTAACTTCCAGACGGTTATACAAATTTGTTACTGCTTGAATCTTGTCATCCGGATTTACATCACTTAGGGTCAACCAAGCGTTTAATTCAACAGCATCTTGATCTTTGGCGAGTTTCAAAGCATGAATTAATAAATAAGTTTTCTTATTGCAAAGAATATCTCCGCCAATTTTTTTGCCAAAGGCAGCTTCGTCTCCATATACATCCAGCAAGTCATCTTTCAATTGAAAAGCCAGGCCGATATTGATTCCGAAATCGTAAAGTCGTTCCGCATCTTCTTTGCCCGCACCACCAATGAGCGCTCCCGTTTTAAGGGCACAACCTAACAAAACAGCTGTCTTCAACCGGATCATTTCTAAATATTCATCATCGGTTACCTCGTTTCTACTTTCAAAATCAACATCATACTGTTGACCTTCACAAATTTCGATAGCCGTTTTCGAGAACAAATCCAACACTTGTTTCAGATATTTCTCAGGCGTTTTAGCTATCAGTTGGTATGCGACAATCTGCATAACATCTCCCGAAAGAATAGCCGTATTATCGTTCCATTTTGCATGAACCGTAGGACAACCACGGCGAATATCGGCGCGATCCATGATGTCATCATGCAGCAATGTAAAATTGTGAAAAAGCTCCAATCCCAAAGCAGGAGCGATGGCAGGCTGCAAATTATCCGAAAACAAATTACAAGCCATCAAGGTGAATGCCGGACGAATGCGTTTTCCTCCCAACGAAAGCACATAACTAATCGGGTCGTAAAGTCCGTGCGGTTCTTTCTCCCAGTCAAGATTTTCTATTTCCGAGCTTACAAGCTGTGTTATTTCGTTGAAAGTTTTCATGAAAATTATTTATTAACAGTCTCTTAAAGTCTCCATCAACTGACGGAGGCTTTAAGACCAAGTATATCATTCGTTTTTAACATCAATTCTATTTAAAGAACTTTCTCTATAAGTCCCCCCCTCCTGTGTCTCGACTTTACTTGTCTCGACTTTACCTGTCTCGACTTTACCTGTCTCGACTTCAGGCGAGAGGCGAGAGGGGTTTTAATGGACTTCGTTTTCAATGATATCCGTCATTACTTCTTTAATATTCAGTCCTGCTGCACGAACCTGTTGAGGAATAAAGCTGGTAGCAGTCATTCCGGGAGTTGTGTTTACTTCGAGCAGATTAATTACGTCTCCTTCGGAAATAATATAATCGATGCGTACTATGCCTTTGCAGCCCAGAATATCATAAATTGCCGCCGTTAGTTGCTGAACCCTGGAAGTCAGCGATTCGCCGATACGAGCAGGAGTAATTTCCTGAACCTGACCTTTATACTTGGCATCAAAATCGAAGAATTCATTCTCCGGCACTACTTCTGTTACAGGCAACACCACCGTTTTTTCTTTGGTTTTGTACATCCCGCAGGTGATTTCCGTTCCCGACATAAAAGTTTCTATCATCACTTCATTGCCTTCGGAAAATGCCTTTAAAATAGCAGGTTGAAGTTGTGCTGCCGATTTTACTTTCGTCACACCAAAGCTGCTTCCGCCCACATTGGGCTTAACAAAACAAGGAAAACCGATTTTTTCTCTCACTTCTTCGTCCAAAATCGACTGACCAGCACGCAATACCAAAGATTCGGAAACTTTTATTCCAAATCCTTTCAGATACTGATTGCAGGTAAATTTATTAAAGGTTATAGCTGCCGCCAACACACCACAACAGGAATAAGGCAATCCTATCAGTTCAAAATATCCCTGCAAAATTCCGTTTTCGCCGGGCGTTCCGTGGATAGTTATATAGGCAAAATCAAAATTCGTTTTCACTCCATCGCGTGTAAAACTGAAATCGTTTTTATCAATGGTTATTTTTTCATTTTCAGACCATTCCACTTGCCAGGTCTGGCCAACTATGGTTACAATGAACAAATTATAACGTTCTTTGTCCATAAACGAATAAAGTCCTGCCGCACTTTTAAGCGAAACAACTACTTCAGATGAATCACCTCCGGCAACAATTGCAATATTTTTTTTCATAAAAAAACCTTATCCCCTGAAGGGAAATAAATATTTTGTATTATAATTTTTTACAAGTCAAGATATTCTTTACCGTAATCCCGCCACATATTGATAAGTTCCTGCATGTCATCCGGTAATTCGCTGTCGAAATGCATATATTCCCCGGTGCGCGGATGTACAAAACCAAGTGTTTTGGCATGTAATGCCTGGCGCGGACAGGCATAAAAGCAGTTTTTAACAAAAAGTTTATAATAAGCCGAGGTCGTTCCTTTCAAAATCACATTGCCTCCATATCGCTCATCGTTAAAAAGCGTATGTCCGATATGTTTCATGTGAACACGGATTTGATGTGTGCGTCCGGTTTCCAGCCGGCATTCCACCAAAGTTACATAGCCCAAACGTTCGAGTACTTTATAATGGGTAACCGCATGTTTTGCAAACGGATTCTCGCCTTCGGGAAAAACGGTAAACAACATCCGGTTCCGCGGATCACGGGCTAAATCACCGACGATTGTCCCTTCATTTTCCTTTACATTTCCCCAAACTAACGCATGATAACGCCTTTGTGTGGTTTTCTCGAAAAACTGTTTTCCCAGATGTGTTTTGGCTTCTTCGGTCTTGGCAATCAGCAACAATCCTGAAGTATCTTTATCAATACGATGCACCAAACCTATTCGCGAATCGTTAGGATCGAATTCGGGATGATCCTTCATGTAAAATGCGATGGCGTTCAACAGCGTCCCGTCAAAATTACCGAACCCGGGATGCACAACCAGACCCGGTTGTTTATTTACCAGAATAATGTCATCATCTTCGTAAACAATATTGATAGGAATATCCTGTGGGATAATTTCGAACTGAGACGGAGGATAAGCCAGAAAAATAGTAATAATATCGAATGGTTTAACGCGGTAGTTGGACTTTACAGGTTTATCGTTCACACAAATATTGCCTGCGTCGGCGGCTTCCTGAATACGGTTACGCGAAATACTTGCCATACAATTTACCAAATACTTATCGATTCGCACGAGCGCCTGCCCTTTGTCAACAACAAACCGGAAATGTTCGTAAAGCTCTTGTTCTACGCTCATTTCTTCAATATCATCCTCTTCTATTTCTTCGATATATTCTTCGCCCACAGTCAGGTAAATTTATTAACAAATTGTCAGAAAAATTCTTCATCAGTTTCAACCTGCTCCTCTTCATCTTCAAATATTTTGTTTAACATCGATTTATCTTTCGAAAGCCACACGTCAATCCGTGTTCCTGCCGGAACCGAACGACCAGCTGCCGGGCGCTGACGATAGATAATATATTCATTCTCGTTTTCGTTAGGTTCTACATCATAATCAATCGCACCAATAACCATGGAACCGGCAAGCGCTTCTTCACGGGCTTCTTCGAGCGCCAGTCCTTTAAGCGTCGGAACCAAAGAAGATTCACTTCCAAAACCGCTGCCAACCACCAATACCAAAGAACTACCTTCAGGAACACGTGTACCGGCTGGGATGTTTTGTCCGCGATACTTTACTGCTATGACCAGGTCTTTATATTCCGAAGGCGAATATTCAACACTGCTTACACTCAAACCAATCGCTTTTAACATAGCATCAGCCTGACGGTACGAAACATCATTGACATCCGGCATTGGGACTTTACGTACCTGACGGGAATTGATAATAAGATAAATAGGACGATTTCGCTTGACAGTAGAGTTAACCGCCGGTATTTGTTCGATAATTGTTCCGAGTTTTTTATCCTTGACGAAAACCGAATCGATTACCTGTGGATACAACCCATGATTTGTTAACAGAAGATCAGCTTCCTCAACATATAAACCTCGAAGGTCAGGTACAATTTCAGATTCTCCATGATGAGTGTAAAAATCCACGCCAATAAGTGTAAGCCATACCAAAGCTACAAAAATAATGATGGCGAGCAATATTCGTTTTAACACGAACCCACCAAAACTTTCCTTCCAGAATTTCTTAAAATCCATAAACAACTAAAGAATTAAGTGATAAATTTCGAGCAGACGGTTAGCTATTTTTTCGGTTTACTCAAACATTTGCCAAAAATAATGAAATTATTGTTTACAATAAGGTTTATAAACAATCGAGTAGGAAGTGAGCGATTAGTTCGCTCACTGTCCTCTCACACCACCGTACGTACCGTTCGGTATACGGCGGTTTCTTAATTTACACACGAACAGAGCGATAATAATTTGAGAAAAATAAGTAACCTGCCTTTTGT
>JAJFVH010000027.1 GCA_021371875.1 Bacteroidales bacterium | reverse complement strand
AAAGCGGGAGATAACTTTTTGAGCCGTCCCATCGAGCTCAAAAAAAGTTATCCTCGATTTTGCCGTTAAACATACTTTTAAAAATAAACAAATAAATAGGTTAAAAACAAATAAAGTTGCATTTACAACTTGAATCTTGCTTATAAAAACAACAAACCGATATATTTAAATCGACAATTTATCTTTTCCGGTTATAGTGTTGGTCAATTTCATAATGAAAATATAGATAATCGGTATTAACGACAATGCATTGGCCCAAATAAGCGGGGCGTCTTTTAACATTATTCCATATACCAACCAAAGCGTAATACATGCTACCACAATACAATACATTAATAATGAAATGCTGTGTGTATCTTTCGAGCGAAAGACTTTAATCGCCTGTGGAAACTGATTTAATACAGAGAGCAGCGATGCTGAGAAACCTACAAATTCAAGTGATGTCATATCAAGTGATGTCATATTTTTTTTAATACAAACTTACATAAAAATTTAGAATTTATAAACAGGTCAAATAAAAATCAAGATCATTTACGGTTAAAAGTCTGTTTTTCTGTCAATGTATCCGATTCACACGGAAATCAACCCGACCTATCTTGTTTTTTACGACACAATTACAGTTCATCTCTTTCATCGCCTTCGATGTTAAAAAACAAAACGCACTCATACAGGGTTAACGAATACCTTATACCCTACAATAAAAAAGAGCTTGCCTAAAATGAATCCAGGCAAGCTCTGCAATTGTTTGTTTACAAATTTTTATTGCTTAAAGAACCAATATCCGCCATCAATGTCGTTGAACAATACCACGTAAGTTCCAGTTTTTACCCCGATATTCTTACCGTCTTTTTTACCTATACCGGTAAACATATACAAAGGATCTCCATCCATGGTATCACTCGGAGTGCCCCAGTTCATAGTCCATCCGCCATCGGCGCGGAATTTACCCTGATCATCTCCTGTAAACGTAACGGTTTTGTACCAGTTGTGATTGTTTGAAGTTTCACAAGGACTCATAACAACATCACCATCCCATCCGTTAAAACCGCCTATCAGACCAATCTGATTATAAGTGGCAGGAGTAATGGTTGCAGGAACAATAGTCAAAATATGGTCAACCGAATTTAAAGTAAGCGTATAATAACCATCCGTAGGAACTTTAAAGTCGCTTGAACCGCTATCATTATGTTTCGGCTTGGTAATATCGTTACCTTGAGCACCCCATTGTTCATCCCAGTTTCCAAGATCACGTATAAGTTTGAATCCTCTTGAAGCCCAGAAGTAGCCGGTAAATGTGAACAATCCATCGCCTGCAGCATTAAAGTTTTCACCGGGAACAACTGTCATTGGATAAATAGAAACGCCCAAACCTGCTGCCGAATTATTCCATGCACCATCAGCCAATCCAACAATGAAATAAGGTCTTGGAGTTACTTCGGTGTATGGTTTCAATGGATTCTTGTATGGAGTAGCTAAAAACGACAGAACTGAGGATTTAACAGCAGTTTGCAAACCATTGTTTGAAATAACAGCAAGTACGCGTGCGTAAACAGTTTGTTCGGCAACCGCATTGTTGTAAGCTAATAGTTTATCGTTTAAATCCTGGTATCCAATTTTAATATCAGCCCCAACTACACCCGAGTAAGATGAATTCATATCAACAAAAACAGAAAAATCGGCCTTGTTTGATATTTGAAGGTGATACGCAATTGTAGCCATTGTATCGATAAGTGTTGGAAGTGAGGTACATGTCAACAATGCAAAAGAGTCCGGCAACTGTGTTACCTGAATAGCGATTGGACTAACGCCTGATTTCAGAACCACCACAAAATTAGCATCTTGTTTCGCTCCTTGTTCGTAACCTCCCGGCTCGGCAACAATTTGATTAGCATAAGGATCATCACAAGCGGTGAATATCAGTCCGATTACAAGTGATAATATGAATAATATTGTTTTTTTCATTTTCAATTTATTTTAATTATGTAAAACATAATGAATTATTTGAATGAGTTCTGCAAATAAAATTGCAGAACTCATTTGTTTTTATTTTTTAATGAAATAATAGCAACCACTTATATCGTTGAATATAATGGTATAAGTGCCGGCAGTTTCGATCATATTTTTACCTCCATTTACGCCAATCCCCATATTCGAGTAAAGTGGATTTCCATCCTCTGAACTAGGAGTACCCCAGTTGGTTCCCCAATCAGCATTTGCACGCAATTTGCATTGTGATTCAGCAGCAAAAGTATATGTTTTATACCATACATGGTTATTTGTAGTTTCTGTGGGTAACAATACTTCGTCTCCTCCCCAATCGTTAAACCCACCAATCAAACCTATTGTAGTATATACTGTCGGGGTTATTGTTGCCGGTTCAATGGTCAAAGTATTATCTATGGAATTCAGTGTAACAGTGTAATATCCATCGGATGGAACAGAGATATTGTCTCCTCCGTTATGAACATAGTTACTGCCCGTCATACCCCACGATTCCGACCAACTACCGGTTTTGTAATCACGAATAAGTTTGAAAGACCTTGAGGCCTGGAAATACCCTGTATAAGTGAATTCTCCATCACCACTCATATTGTATTTCTTTCCTTCCGATATGTCTAATGGAATAAGAGATTTCCCAAGTCCGTCGACAGAATTAGTCCAAGCGCCATCTCCTAATCCAACAATAAACCAAAGTCTTGGCGTTACTTCTATATAAGGGAACAATGGCAACACATAAGGAAGTATGTTGAGCTTTATAGCATTGGAATAAAGAGGCTTCACCATTAAACTATCCGTTAAGGCAGAATGAGTAGCATTGCTAACGAACGCTTTTAACCGGATATATACTTCTTTTTCAACTACCGGCTCCGGCAATTTGCCACCATAAAGCGCAATGATAGCCTTGTCCATTTGCTTGGTATTTATACCTACTTTTTCACCATTTACCGTTGTGGCCAAACTTTCATAAGTGCCATCAGCAAAAACAGGATCAAAACATACCTGAGTAGTATAAGTTACTGCAGCCGTAAATCCATAATCAGGTTGAACACACGTTAAGGAATCCATATCTTTTTCAGCATTAGCATCTTCCAAAACATAAGTCCATTCACTGTACGATGTTTCATTTAATTTAAATGAAAGCGTTCCATCTTCCGCTTTGGGATTTATTTTTGTAATCGGGTCTTCTTCGCAGGAAGTAAACCCAATAATGCAAAGCAGAGAGAATATAATTATTGTTGTTTTTTTCATATTGTTATATTTTAATACATTATAGAAACATAATAATGATTAGTAGTCATCGTTTTGTGTTAAATTTGAATTTGCGCTTAAATCGGTTTCCGGTAAAGGAAATAAATTATAGTGTTTGTCAAATTGAGTTCCGGCTAAGGTACCGCCTTTCCAATCCCATACATAATCATTATTCCCTCCAAAATAACCATATCTGATTAAATCCGTACGACGACGACCTTCGAAATAAAATTCTCTCGCCCATTCGTCAAGGACACCGTCAAGTGTTATGGATGTCAAAGCTGTAGCATTCGCTCTTGATCGAAGTGCTTGTACAGCTTGTAATGCTGTATAACCACTAATTGGACTTGCACCACGTAAAACTGCTTCAGCATAAGTTAAATAGGCCTCGGCTTTACGCATTAACGGAATGTCCATATCTGGCATTGTTTCATCGGAAATCTTAGTTGTATCGCCATCGGCTCTTCCATTTGTAAATTTAAACGTAGCCAGACCGTTGCTTGGGTCTGCTCTGTCTGCTAAAACTACCGTTCTACCTTTTGCATATAACATTGCACGATCATCTTTTGCAGCAGATCTTAAGTCTATTGCTGATTCAGAACCTGCTGGTAAAGTTCCATTAGGGAAGAATTTTTTTGTCAGCGATAATTTCACCCTGTTACAACCCCATTTGCTCTTAGGCAGAAAATTTGAAATAATTGGAACTGTCGTTCCTTGGGGATCAGTCATATTACTAAAAGCTGGCGATCCGACCAAATAACATGAACCTGAATACGATGAAGTTTTTTTACCGTTGGCAGCAACAGGAAAAATGATTTCATTAGGAGCATCATTTACAGAGGAACCATCAATAGTTCCTGCATTATCACCCATAAATAAATACCTGTATTTTGTAGCAAGAGAGTAATCTGAATCGATAACTTTTTTAGCATAAACAGCAGCATTGTTCCAATCGGCAGTACCCGTATAAACTTCTGCATTCAGGTACATTCGAGATAATAATAACCAATCCGCAACCACATCTACCCGATAATATTCATGAGATGATTTTGATTGATACATATCGGGCTCAATCTCTTTTAATTCACTTTCTATCCAGGCAAATAAATCTGCTCGTTTAATTTGTTCAGGTAAGTTTGTACTTACTGTCGTTACAAATGGGACATTGCCATATAAATCCATTAGATTGTAATAATGTAATGCTCTAATAAATCGGACTTCTGCCCTTTGTTTAACGGTCTCTTCATCTGATATTCCAGCAGTTTGTTCAAGAAAAGAATTACACATTACTATTTGTATAAACGAATATTCATAAACATTCTGAATCCAAGGATTAGAAGAAGTCGGTTTGTTTGTCTGAAGTTCATATATCTTATAATTAGATTCATACGCCCAGCAAACTTCATCTGTCGTAAGTTCATTCAAATTCCAGAAACCACGGTATAAACCCATTTGTCCTTCATCTGCCGCAGAAACGTCAGGCTTACCAGCAGGTCCTTCCAACCCAGTTAGTTGAAAACTTGCATATATTTTGGCAAAAACAGCCATCTGATCAAACGTTTGATTAACACTCGGATCAATAGGGGTTACATTCAAATCATCAACGCAAGATGTCAGATTTATCGCAAAAACGATTGACAAAAGCGTGATTATAATTTTATTATGTTTGATATTCATATCTATTATTATTTAGTAGGTTCATTAAAAATTAAGGCTTAACCCGATTACTGTTACAACCGGACGAGGATAGATGTTGTTATCAATACCGCTATATACTTCAGGATCTATGCCTTTATATTTAGTTATTACAAACGGATTTTGAACAGTAGCAGATATTCGACCACTTGAAATATATTTAAATAAGTTTTTAAAGGAATATCCAACTGTCAAATTATCGCAACGCAGAAATGATCCATTTTCAATGTAATAGTCCGAAAACTTGTAGTCGATGCTACTGTTCGAAAAATTAGTTTCAAAAGCAGACATAGGTTTATTATTCAAACCATCGTTCATTAGTATTTTAGCTTTTGAAAGGTTTGCGTTATTGGCAGCAATATCATTATAAACATAGTTTCCTATGCTTGCTCTCCATGACATTCCAAGATCAAAATCTTTATAAATTAACTTCGCAAAGAAACCCATGGTAACATCAGGCGCCGATTTATGAAACAAGTACATGTCGTCGGATGATATTTGTCCATCTCCATTACGGTCGACATAAAGATTTTGAATAGGTTTACCTTCTGAGGAATAAACTTGCTGGTAAACATAAAATGAATTAGTAGGAAAACCTACTTTGTAGGCTTGAATAGTACCAAAGTCGGATATATTTCCGGTATTAATGATTGTCGCATCTGAATCTGCTGTTGTCAGCTTTGTAATTTTATTATAATTATACGTGACATTATAACCTAAATCTAATGTGTAATCTTCTGTAGATATGGCTTTTGCATTAACTGAGAACTCAATGCCCTGATTTGTTAACGAACCTATATTACTTAATACTACATTAGAAAAATTTGTACCAACCGGAACATGGATACTATTTAACAGATCTGATGTTTCACGATAATAATAATCAATCGAAGCCGTGAATCGATTATTCAACAATCCTAAATCAAGACCCGTATTATACGTTGTAGTTTCTTCCCATTTTAATGAAGGATTGTAGGCATTTGGTCTGGCAGTTCCATAATATGTGTCGCCAAACTGATAATAAGCGCCCACATCATTGGTTTGATATACTGGGATATAAGGATAATCGCCCTGATTAATATCTTGCTGACCGGTAATACCGTAGCCTAATCGAAGTTTCAAATCACTTATTGTGTTATTGTCTCTCAAAAATGATTCCTCATTAATTTTCCACGCAAACGCAGCTGATGGAAAAAGCCCCCATCTATTATTTGAAGCAAAACGGGAAGTACCGTCATTACGCAAAGTGGCTGTAAAAAGATACTTATCAGCAATGGAATAGTTTAAACGTCCGAAGAATGATACTAAGTAGTACTCAGTAGCCCAATTATAGACACCGTCTTGAGAATAAACATATCCATCCAAGCCAATTCCATATTTGCTACCGTCACGATAGAAATGTTGCCATTCATATCCACCCATTAAATCGAATTTCT
The DNA here is from genome assembly GCA_021371875.1 of Bacteroidales bacterium. Classification (GTDB taxonomy): domain Bacteria; phylum Bacteroidota; class Bacteroidia; order Bacteroidales; family Paludibacteraceae; genus Paludibacter. The sequence goes on along the minus strand of JAJFVH010000027.1, from coordinate 25,356 downwards.
GATTTGAAAATTCTTTATTATATTGAAGATAGAAGTTTAACGAAGAATTCGATTTATGTCCTTTCTCCCAACCATCATATCCATGTGGATAATTTGCTGTTGCAGTTATTGTATTATTAAATGTTTCTTCTGAATTGATTATATCAGTACCTAAATTCAAATGAGCTCTCAATTCAGGCAAAAAATGGAACTTATAATCAAACTCTGCATTACCAATAAAATCCTTAGCGTTGGAAACATCCCGCTTCAACATTAATGTAGCAACAGGATTTCCTGTTGTTAAGTTATTCCATGTTGTGAAATTTCCATTTGCATCTGTATTAATCCATTGCCAATAACCACCAAATTGAGTGACATAAGGTTCTTCAGTTGAAGTTACAGATTGAGTGGGGTCCATGAATGCTGCACCACCAATAACCCCTGTGTCGGCATAACGGTTCTTCACAAACATCCCTTTGGCATTAATGTTAACTTTCAAATGATCATCAAAAAATGATGGACTCAAATTTATTGCACCGGTGTAGCGTTCGAAATTTGATGTTTTGATAACACCATTTTGATTTGTATAGCCAAAGGAAGCACGATAAGGCATATTTTTCAATCCGCCTGTAACATTGATGTTGTGGTCGTTACTTAATGCGGTTTGATATATCTGACTTTGCCAATCAGTATTAGAATTTCCAAATAAACTAACAGCCTTAGAATCAGCTCCAAATAATTGAGTTACAAATGAACGATATTCATCTCCGTTCATCACATCCAATGTCTTTCCTACTGTGCTTACGGAAAAATTACCGTCATAAGCAACACGAGGTTTTGAGTTTTTCACCCCTTTCTTTGTTGTAATAAGAACAACACCATTGGAGGCTCTAGACCCATAAATTGCAGTAGCAGACGCATCTTTTAATACAGTAAATGATTCAATGTCATTTGGATTTATGGTGCTCAATAAATTGGAAACACCTTTAACTCCATTATTATCCATGGTTAATCCATCAATTACAATTAAAGGATCATTACTTGCATTCAATGAAGAACCGCCACGAATACGAATCGTTGCTCCACCTCCGGGTATTCCTCCATCTGATGTAACATTTACTCCGGCAATTTTACCTGAAAGCATGTCCTGTGCATTTGTAGTCAGCCCTTTGTTGAGTTTATCCGGCTTAATGGCAGTGATAGAACCGGTTGCATCGTTTTTCTTAACAGTACCATACCCGATAGCTACGACTTCACCGAGTGCAACAGCATCCTCCTGTAATCTAATAACAAGATTTTTTTGACCTGCTATCGGGATTTCCTGTGGTTTGTAACCAACATATTTAATCACCAAGGTAGCATTTGGAGAGACAGTAATACTAAATTCACCATCAAGATTGGTAATCGTACCATTGGTGGTTCCTTTTTCAAGAATGTTAGCTCCGAGGATAGTTTCCCCACTCACGGCATCTCTTACAACTCCGGTCAAGGATATTTTCTGAGCAGTTGCGGAAACTGCAAAAGCCAACATCACTAAAACGGCCAAAAATGCGCGTAATTTAAGCTTAATGTTTGTGTACTTCATGCATTGATTTTTTTAAGGTTGAAAAATAATTTTATTAATTCCAAATCCCAACATCTCAAATGTATCCATAGATGTATATTTACCTTATTTTAAATAAATTATATCTGCAAAACTTTTAGAAATTGAGATTTATACGGGCAAAATTAGGGTATTAATGTTTATTTGCAATCTTTGTTTCTTATTATAACTCTAATTTTTTACGCAATCGTTTGCGATTTATATTTTGAATTTTCAGCTAAATAATTTTTTATTCAAATAAACTGTTATACCTTTGTATTAGATTATTTTTATATTCTGTTTTTATAACATTTACAATCCGTAAAACGAAATATAATATACTACAATAGAATAGCTTAACTCTTATAGATTTGCCTTTTTATCGACCTTAGAATCATCAATATTTATTTACAAGTATGAAAAAGCCACAAATCACCATCAAAGATATTGCGCGGGCGCTCAATATTTCTCCCTCCACAGTTTCGCGGGCGCTTAAAAATCACCCCGACATCAGCCAGGAGACAAAAGATGCTGTAAATAAATATGCCAAAGATTTCAATTATAAGCCTAACACCCTGGCTTTAAGTCTTCGCATGAGTAAAAACAACACCATAGGTGTTATCGTTCCTGAAATTATTCACTATTTTTTTTCCTCCATACTTTCGGGTATAGAGCAAATTGCCAATGCTGAAGGTTACAATGTAATTATCTGTCAATCAGACGAGAATTATGAAAAGGAAGTACGTAATACACAAGCTTTAATAGCGACCCGTGTTTCGGGCGTTTTGGCTTCGCTTGCTAAACGCACTACCAATTACGACCATTTTCAGGAAATAATCGACAGTGACATCCCACTCGTTTTTTTCGACCGTATATGTATCGGCATTAACACCGACCGGGTAGTGGTTGACGATTATGCCGGAGCCTTCGCCGCGGTTGAGTATCTGATCCAAACAGGCTGTAAACGAATCGCTTTCTACAGCTCTCCTTTTCACCTCGAAATATCGAAAAACCGTAAAAACGGATACATGGATGCTTTGCGAAAATATGGATTACCGGTTGACGATTCGTTGATTCGTGTGTGCGATACGCGCGAAGAAGCCATCATTATTACGCCCGAAATTCTCGACCGTCCCGATCGTCCCGATGGTTTTTTTGCCATAAACGACCATTGTGCGGCCGGGATATTATATGCAGCCAAATTAGCCAAATTACGGGTTCCCCTGGATGTTGCCATTATGGGATTCTCAGATGGTGAATTGGCCAAAGCCTGCGACCCGATGCTCAGCACTGTGGAACAACATGGGTACGAAATGGGAAAACATGCCGCCAAACTGTTGATTGACAAAATTAACGGTGAAACACAGGGGCAATATACCAATAAAATAGTGAAAACAAATCTGATTATAAGGGGAACGACGAAATAACTTTCAAACTAAATTATATGAAACCTCGCCTATCCTTTTGGCAAATATGGAACATGAGTTTCGGATTTCTCGGAATTCAGTTTGGTTTTGCGTTGCAAAATGCCAATGTAAGTCGTATTTTCGAAACGCTTGGCGCCGAAATCGACCAAATTCCTGTTCTTTGGTTGGCAGCTCCGGTTACCGGACTAATTATTCAGCCGATCATAGGGCATTGGAGCGATAAAACCTGGACCCGACTGGGACGACGCAAACCGTTTTTTCTTTTCGGAGCCATTTTTGCCACTATTGCCATTCTGTTTATGCCTAATTCGCCAACATGGATGATTGCCGCCGGAACTTTGTGGATCATGGATGCTTCGATTAATATTTCGATGGAACCTTTTCGTGCTTTTGTAGGCGATATGTTACCCTCAGAACAACGCACACTGGGCTTTTCGATGCAGAGTTTTTTTATCGGACTGGGGGCTGTTGCGGGTTCGGCTTTACCTTACGTATTGGCAAACTGGTTTGGCATTTCGAATATTCCAATGGACGGAGAAATGATTCCCGATACGGTACGTTGGTCGTTTTACATCGGCGGCGTGGTTTTCATTTTGTCGATTTTAGTAACCATTTTTACCACACGGGAATACTCGCCCGAAGAAATGAAATCGTTCAATATTTCCTCAGAATCAACAATTAGCTCTTCCAACCCTGCCGAAAATAAAATTGCATCGGGGGGAAAATTCACTCAATTGGGGTTGCTTTTCCTGTTATTGGGTTCTGTACTTTCGGGAGCTGTTTATTATTTTACATTTGACAAGCAGATTTACATCCTGGGCGGCATATTTCTAACGGTAGCAGTTTTGTTTTTTATTGTCGAACAAATGAATAAAAAACAAAAAACGAACGGATTAGTCGAAATCATGACCGATTTAGTGAATATGCCCAAAACCATGGGGCAACTGGCTGTCGTGCAATTTTTCACATGGCTGGCGCTTTTTTCGATGTGGATTTACACCACTTCGGCCATTACCGAATTTCATTTTGGCGCCACCGATCCGACATCGGTTGCTTACAATGCAGGAGCAAACTGGACAGGCGTTTTGTTTGGAGCCTATAGTTTATTTGCGGCTGCCGTTGCTTTTCTGCTTCCGGTGGCAGCAAAAATATTTTCCCGGAAAATAACCCATCTTATTGCACTTATTTTTGGCGGATTAGGATTTATATCCATATATTTTTTCAAGAATCCCGATTTATTGCTGATAAGCATGTTTGGTGTAGGAATTGCGTGGGCAAGTATTTTGTCGATGCCGTATGCCATACTTACAGGCGCTTTGCCGGCAAACAAAATGGGAATTTACATGGGAATCTTCAATTTTTTTATCGTGCTGCCGCAAATTCTGGCTGCATCCATTTTAGGAAGTATAACCAAACATTTATTTGACGGACACGCCATTTACACGCTCATTTTTGGCGGCGTGTCGATGATAATTGCCGGCTTGCTCACATTAATTGTTGATGACAAAGACGATCCGTATAATCTCAAAAGAAAAAGAATAAAAAATAAAAAATAAACAATCAAAACGCTGAATACAAAATATTTTACACTTTTATCCCGCTTTTGGCGAGACAAACTTCCAAACGCTATAAAACCATGAACAAATACCTTCAAAACGACCCCTGGTGTATCATCGAAGAGGGTTTTCACGAAAACAAACAACTTGCTTCCGAAAGCATTTTCAGTCTTGGAAACGGCCACATTGGGCAACGTGCTAATTTTGAGGAACATTATTCGGGCGAAACCATGCTCGGATCGTATATTGCCGGTATTTATTATCCCGAGCGTGCCGAACGCGGCAACTGGAAAAACGGATATTCGGACACTAACGATAAAATAGTTAATGCTCCAAACTGGACAGTTATTAGCGTCCGTCTGAACGATAACCGGCTCGATCTTGCCGACTGGGACATCAAGAACTTCCGGCGTGTGCTGAACATGCGCGAAGGTTTTCTGGAACGTACGTTCGAAGCCACATCGTTCAAAGGTCATCGTATTCAGGTGTCGGTAAAACGGTTTCTGAGCATGGCCGAGACTGAAGTCGGGGCGATTAGTTACACCGTGAAATCACTCAACTTCGAAGGCCGGATTTCGTTTTTGCCATTAATCGATGGCGATGTGCGAAATCAATACACCAATTACGATGAACCGTTCTGGAATGTCCTGCAAACCAAAACCGAACAGGATGTATCACATCTCTGGGCGCAAACCAGAAAAATGGATTTCCATGTTTGCGGAGCTTTGACTTATTCGTTTTATAAAAATAACGAACAACTGAATGTGAACCCGACCAAAATCGAAAAGGAAAAAGTCGCAGGATTCAGTGTCGGAACCGACGTAAGAATTGGCGATACTGTTTGCCTGAATAAATATGTGGCAATTATCAGTTCGTTGAATCATCCACGCGAAGAACTCACTGTTCGTGCCTGTGCATTAGCTCGCGCATCAAAAAAGAAAGGTTGGAACCAGCTGTTTGAAGAACACACCGCTGTTTGGTCCGAAAAATGGTTAAAATCCGACATCATAATCGACAGCGATATTGCGGCGCAACAAGCCATTCGTTTCAGTATTTTCCAATTGAACCAGACATACAATGGTAACGATGCCCGCCTGAATATCAGTCCGAAAGGATTTACGGGCGAAAAATTTGCCGGCGCAACCCGTTGGGATACCGAGGCAATTGGCATTACATTTTATTTATGCACTTCTCCTCAAAATGTTTCGAAGAATCTGTTGCTTTATCGCTACCGCCATTTGACCAAAGCCATACAAAATGCCGAAAAACTGGGCTTTGCCAATGGTGCAGCGCTTTTTCCTGTGGCAACGTTCAATGGTGGCGAAAGTTACAATGAATGGGAACTGACTTTCGAAGAAGTTCATCGTAATGGCGTAATAGCCTATTCCATTTACAATTACGTTCGCTACACGGGCGATAACAGTTATCTTGCCGACTACGGTTTACGCGTACTGATAGCTATCTCACGTTTTTGGAGCCAACGGGTAAATATTTCGACGGAAAAGAAAAAGTATGTGATTTTGGGCGTTACAGGTCCGAATATGTATGAAAATAATGTAAACAACAACTGGTTTACAAATTATATTGCCAGCTGGTGTTTGCAATATACCATTGAAAGTATTGAAAAAGTTAAACAAACAAATTTTCGTGCTTATGAAGATTTAACCCAGGAAATACGATTCACAAACGATGAAGTTTTCCACTGGAAGGATATTGTTGAAAATATGTATTTCCCTGAAAATAAGGAATTCGGAATCTTTTTACAACAAGATGGTTTTCTGGATAAATCGCTAACCTCAGCAACTGACATCCCTGATTCGCAAAGACCCATCAATCAACACTGGACATGGGACAGAATTCTCCGTTCCTCAGCTATCAAGCAGGCTGATGTCATTCAGGGTTTATATTTTTTCGAGGATAATTTCGATTTGAAAACCATCAAAAACAACTTCGATTTCTACGAACCGCTGACTGTTCATGAATCATCCCTTTCTCCTTGCACACATTCGATCGTGGCAAGCGCCATTGGCGATAAACAAAAAGCTTACGATTTATATCTTCAGACTGCGCGTTTGGATTTAGATGATTACAATAACGAAGTAGCCGACGGACTTCATATTACCAGTATGGCAGGAACCTGGCTAGCCATTGTACAAGGGTTTGGCGGCATGCGGGTGAAAAACGATAAATTGCATTTCAATCCGCATATTCCTGAAAAATGGAATGCTTTCGCATTCAATATCATGTTCAGAGAAAATCAGTTAAATATTCGGGTAGAAAAAGACCGAACTATTATTCAAAATATCAAAGGTAATAATATTGAGTTATATCTGAATAATCAACCGATTGAGATTTTGGCTGAAAGTCGGCGGGAAATAAAGAATTTCTGAGGATTCAAAGTTTGTCTCGCCAAAGCCGAGATAAAAGTTTGAGAGACTCTTTTAATCCTTACTCATCCGATGACTTGAGGCCACCGGAGAGTAAATTGTCTTAAATAATCACGATATGAAGTATTTAAAAAATATATTGATAATTTCCCTTTTTATTGCTTTAGCTTCGCAGCTTCAGGCAAAAGACCAGCCTTGGGTGCAACGACTTGAGCCGGCTTCGTGGTGGATAAGTATGCAGCAATCTGAATTACAATTGATGTTTTACGGGACGGGAATCAGTTCAGCCAACATAACCATTGATTATCCGGGTGTAAATATAAAACGGAAAACGCTGACCGACAACCCAAACTATGTGTTTCTGTATCTCAACATTGCGAAAGAAACCAAAACCGGAAAATTCAGTATTGTTTTGACAAAAGGAAAGAAAAAACAGACACTCGTTTATGAATTGAAATCCCGCCGGCCGGGTTCTGCCATGCGCGAGAGTTTCACCGAAGCCGATGCGGTGTATCTACTTATGCCCGACCGTTTTGCTAACGGAAATACGGCCAACGATTCAATTAAAGGATATATTCAGGGTGTAAACAGGAAAGATTTAGCCAAACGCCATGGCGGAGACATCGAAGGTATTATTTCGAAAATTCCGTATCTGGCCGATTTGGGTGTAACCGCACTTTGGACCACTCCGCTTTTTGATAACAACGACACGAACTATTCATATCATCACTACGGTTGTTCCGATTATTACAAAATTGATCCACGCTTGGGTAAAAACGAAGATTATCGGCGCTTGTCCGAAACCTGCCATACCAATGGTTTGAAACTGATTATCGATGTCGTGCCGAATCATTGCAGTTCGGCGCACTGGTGGATGAAAGACTTGCCCGCCAAAGACTGGTTCAATGTTTGGACAACATACACTTCATCGAACTACCGTATGACAACATGGACCGATCCGCATGCCGCTCAGTCCGATTTATACAAACTCACCCATGGCTGGTTTGCACCGAATATGCCCGATTTCAATCTGAATAATCCGCTTTTATTCGATTACTTACGCCAGGTTTATGTATTTTGGATTGAATACGCCAATATCGATGGAATGCGCGTGGACACTTATCCTTACAACGATATTCGTCTCGCTGCTAAATTTATTCAATCCATTCGCGACGAATATCCGAAAATGAATGTGGTGGGCGAATGTTGGGTAAAAACTCCTGCCGAAATTGCTTATTATCAGTCGGGAAATAACAACAAAGATGGCTTCGATTCCCGTTTGACAAGCGTAATGGATTTCTGTTTGAAAGATGTTTTATCAACTTCGTTCAACGAACAGGAAAGTTGGGATGGTGGCTTGGCTCGTTTCTATTCTCATTACGCACAGGATTTCGTGTATCCGAACACAAACTTAATTATGAATTTCCTGGATAATCACGACATTGACCGATATTCAACTGCTGTAAAAGGAGATATTGCAAAATACAAAATGGGATTGGCCATGCTGGTTACTGCACGTGGTTATCCGCAAATTTATTCCGGTACCGAAATTATGATCGATGGTATTGCAGGCAGTTACGAAGGACACCGGTTCGATTTTCCGGGCGGCTGGCCTGCCGATAAACGTGACGCTTTCACACAGAAAGGCAGAACACACGCTGAAAATGAAGTGTTTGATTATATGAAAACGTTGCTGAATTACCGCAAAAACAATCCTGTACTCCAAAACGGAAAAATGAAACAGTTTATTCCTGAAAACGGAATCTACGTTTATTTTCGCTATAACGAAAATAAAACCGTCATGGTAGTCGTCAATAACAACCAGGACAACAAAGAGTTAGCATTGAAACGTTTTAGTGAGATGTTGGCCGGGAAAAATCAGGCAAAAGAAATTCCTTCTCAAAAGAGCTATTTATTAGAGAATCAGATCACCATACCTGCTAAAACCGTTTTGATACTGGAAACAAAATAACAAAATTGTTAAATATGTTTGAAAATGAGAAAAATATCGATCAAAGAATGGGCTGAAAAAATCCATTTAGTACTACTGCGCTTTACTTTTCCTGTATTTTTCATTTTAGGTTTATCTTTTCTGTTTTTTCTTGAAATTAATCAAGAAAACGCTGATATTCAAGAACGTGTATGGGCCTTTTTTGCTCTGTCTATTCCTTTAAGTGTTGCAGTAACTTTATTTTCCGAAGAATTTAAAAACAAACTTTTAAGAGCCGGTTTAAACTTGCTTTCTACCATTTTATTGGTCATTTATATTCTCACTCTCCCCGAGTCACTTAGAGTTTCAGATGATTATCAGCTTATTATTCTGGGTATAGTATTTACATTCAGTTCATTCTTTGCTTCGTTTCTTAAAAAAAACAATGATATTCCATTTTGGGAATTTTCTAAAACATCCATTGTCCAGTTAGTTATTACTTTTATTTTCTCTCTGGTTTTAATGCTTGGACTGAGTCTTGCGGTTCTATCTTTGGATGAATTATTTAAAGTAAATATCAGTGATAGAGTGTATAAAAACTTAGCCGTGATTTGTTGCGGATTATTTGCTCCTATTTATTTCCTTGCCAACGTCCTCGACGAGAACGAAAAACGGAAACACGAATTCGAGTTTAATAAGTTTCTGAAAGTTCTGGGTTTATATATTCTGCTTCCTATTTTAGCCGTTTATGTGGTTATTCTGTATGTATACCTGATTCAAATTATTGCAAAATGGGAATTACCCAACGGTTGGGTTTCATGGTTGGTATCTGCGTTAGCTTTAGGTGGATTCTTGAGCATGATGATTTTATACCCTTTGCGTTTACAATCAGAAAATAAATCAGAAAATAAGACAGCTACTTACTTTTCAAGATATTTGCCGGTAATAATTTTTCCTTTACTGATATTAATGACGATAGGAATTTTCCGTCGTTTTAATGATTATGGATTAACAATTAACCGCGGTTATGTTTTTCTGCTTAATTTCTGGCTCTACGGAATATGTATCTATCTGTTTTTTTCAAAATCGAAGCATTTGAAATGGATAATCATCTCTTTTTCGCTGATTGCGTTTTTGTCTTCCATCGGTCCGTGGAGCGTTTTTAACGTGACTAAACAAAATATGATCAATGAAATTAATCATATTCTTGCCGAAAATCATTTGATAGAAAACGGAAAAGTAATAGATAAGGCAGATGTGGAAAAAATTAAAATTGACGAGAAACAAGAGCAAAAATTAGTCTCTAAAATTGATTACATAGTTGATAATTATGGTATAAGTGCATTGCAACCTTTTTTCAATGATAAAATTGAGGGTAAAACCTCAGCAGCTATTAATAATCGACTCGCTATTAAAAGCAAAAAAGGATATTCAGAAAATCAATCTTTTAATATCAATCCTATAAATCCGGATGAGACTGTAAATATACAGGATTACAATAATTTCCTGAAATTAAGAATGAATTACGATGCTGAAACGGTATTTGAGGATAATCAATATAAAATTAAATTCATAAACTATCAACTTCAAGTATATAAAACCAATGTAAAAACTCCATTTATAATTATTCCTCTTAAAAACAAATTAAAAGCTTTAGCTGTTGCTGAAACTGAAAATAATTATAAACCGGAAGATTTTACTTTTGATGGACATAATTATAAGTTGATAATTAATCATCTGGGTGGACAACGACTCGCCTCTAACGACAGCATAATAATCAATCAATTTGAAGCAAACCTGTTTTTAAAATAATCTACTATGAAACAAATTCAATTATTTATTTTCGCCTTACTTGCATTAACCGCCTGTCAGCCAAAACTAAACTTTCCCGCGGTTACTGAAAACAACAAAAATCTGAATTCGTTGACAACGCTCGAAATTGGCGAAAACAAAATCTATCTTCAGGATTTCATTTTAAATCCTGCTGATATAGATTCTGTCACATCAAGTTCCAAAGCACTTGTTATCTCTGTCTCCGATGATAAACTGAATGCGACTTTAACTGCAAAACCTGAACTGGAACAATTGGTTAATGTTCAAATCTGGGCAAAAGGGGTCGCTTATTCACTACCTTGCCGGAAAACGGATAAAATTGATTACACATTTACTTTCGATACTCAGGGAAAAACCTACAAACGCATTCAAATTGCCGGACAAATGAATGATTGGACTCCGGCGAACACCCCTGATTTGCAATTAAACGACAAAGGTTTATACGAAGTTTTGCTTAACCTGAGTCCTGGAACATACCTGTATCAAATAGTTTTGGATGGCGATCAAAATCACGATGCCAACAATCCCAATAAAGTGGATAACGGATTCGGGAAATATAATTCCATTTTACAAATTGCCGGCAAGAACGATTCGTTCCCGGCTTTGCTGACAGAAGATTTCTCGAAAGTCAAAATCATTTTATCTGCTCAAAATAATGTAAATGAAGTTTTTGCATATTGGCAGAATTACCGTTTGCCGGCTAAATATGTAAAAATTGAGAACGGCAAAATCACTATTGACATTCCCACCGAAGCCAAAGAGCCTAATCGTTCATTTATCCGTATATGGGCAAGCAACGAATATGGGGTAAGCAACGATGTACTTATTCCTTTGCAAAAAGGGCACGTGCTCACCGACAGCAAAGCAATTTCACGAACCGACAAACATGCTCAAATCATATACTTTATGTTAGTCGACCGTTTTAAAAACGGGAATCGGCAAAATGATAAACCGCTGAATCGGCCGGATGTCAACCCGAAAGTGGATTATTGGGGTGGCGACTTAGCCGGTTTGCAACAGAAAATTGATGATGATTATTTTGAAACACTCGGGGTGAATACTTTGTGGATTTCACCACTCAACCAAAACCCGACACAACCTTACGGATATTATGCGCCCATGAAAACCAAGTTTTCGGGCTATCACGGTTATTGGCCGGTTTCGTCGTCGAAAGTTGATTTCCGTTTCGGTACGAACGAAGAGTTTAAAAACTTAGTTGCTGATGCACACAAAAATAACATCAATATTTTACTTGATTATGTGGCGCATCACGTCCACAACGAACATCCTTTTTACAAACAACATCCAGAATGGACAACTCCTTTGTACTTACCGGATGGAACATTGAACACCGAACGTTGGGACGACCAGCGGCTCACAACCTGGTTCGATACATTTATGCCGACTCTTGATTTATCGAATCCTGAAGTGTGCCGGATGATGACCGATTCCGCTCTGTTTTGGCTCAAAGAATTTGATTTGGATGGTTTCCGCCATGATGCATGCAAACATGTTACAGAAGAGTTTTGGCGTGAACTAACGCTTAAAATGAAAAAGAAATTTAAAGAAAAAACCTTTTATCAGATTGGTGAAACTTACGGAAGTCCCAAATTAATTGCGGGCTACCTGACTACCGGAATGCTTGATGGGCAATTCGATTTCAATGTGTACGACATTGCCAACACAGCTTTTGCCGGTGTGGGCGGAAGTGATTTTAACCGTGTTCAAAGCGTGCTAAATGCAAGTTTTTATACTTACGGTAATCATAATTTAATGGGCTATGTTTCCGGAAATCACGATAAACCGCGATTTATGGCTTATGCTTCGGGCGATTTAAAATTTGGCGAGGATGCCAAGGCAGCAGGATGGGAACGCAAAATCGGGATTACAGATTCAACGGCTTACGATAAATTCTTTTTGTTTCATGCTTTCAATTTAACTATTCCTGGCATTCCGGTACTATACTATGGAGACGAAATTGGCCTGACCGGTGGAAATGATCCGGATTGCCGCCGCATGATGCGTTTCGATGGATGGAATAATCGCGAAACCAAACTCTGGAATAATATTGCAACGCTTACTCATTTGCGCAAAAACAACCCTGTATTGATTTATGGCGATTTTATCAACCTAAAAACGACAGCCGATACATGGGTTTATGCACGCAAATATTTCTGTAAAGAAGCCCTGGTTTTTATCAATAATTCAGCAGAAAGCCGTACTTTTGAAGTGGAATTGCCAAAAGCACTGAAAGCTGACAAGCTGAGAGCTACTTTCGATAACAAATTCAGAAAAACAGGACCAAAAATCAGTATTGCTTTACCGGCATATAGCGTTGAGGTAATACTGAATTAGGATTCCCTGCATGGTGGGATTTCGAATATAAACCTTCAAACTCTTCAAAATGATTCAAGTCAAAGACAGCACATTAGCCGCAGCAGCCGAAAAAGGCATGGACGAATTTCTTCAGGTATTCATCGATGCGTATCTCGAAGCTGTCGATGGAAAATTGACAGCCGAAAATATGTCAAAACTGAACGGTTTGCAACATACCTTGCTCGCCTGGCATTTTTTCAGCACCGAAATGCGCGAAGGCGGTTTCGTGCAGTTGATACAAAACGGTTATGGCGGCTATATTTTTGCCAATCCGTTTGCCAAGGCCATTAAACAATTTGGAGCTGTTGAACTCGGAAAACTGATTTACAAAGCCAGGGAAATTTACGACCCAAACAAAGCCGTTTTGGAACGTGAAACAACCGAAGAAGAGTTCAACGCTATGTATGTTGATTTCGAGGTTTTCGACGAACTGGAAGAAATGTATTTTGACATGGAAGAACAGCAAACGGCTTTAATTGCCGCTTATGTTGATAATCATATTACAGATTTTGCAGAAATAATTTCCTAATAACAAGAAAGGGTTTCACAATTGCTGCGAAACCCTTTCTGAATAAATTATATCAACATTTTTATGGCTCTTTCCAAATCTTCAGGAGTATCGATACCAACCGTTTCTATATCGGTATAACCTACTTTAATCCGGTATCCATTTTCGAGCCAGCGAAGTTGTTCGAGCGATTCGGCTATTTCGAGCGACGATTGGGGTAACTGCACTAATTCCTGCAAAACTTCGGAACGATAAGCATAAATTCCCACATGTTTCAGATACGTATGGCTATTTATCCAGTTTTCAGGTTCCTCACCGCGCCGGTAAGGAATCGCTGAACGACTGAAATACAACGCTTCATCTTGTTTGTTAACAACTAATTTCGGGTTATTCGGATTTTGCAAAAAATCCAATCCATCTTTCTTTGTAACTTTTTTTGCTAATGTTGCAATCCGGGTCTCATTGTCAACGAAACAACTTTTCAATATTTCAATTTGTTCAGGCTGAATAAACGGTTCGTCACCCTGAATATTGATAACCACATCATACCATTCATTTAATTTGGTAAAAGCCTCGTAACAACGGTCGGTTCCACTCTTATGCCGGTCGGAAGTCATAATGGCTTTTCCGCCAAAAGCAGCAACGGCATTGTAAATCCGCTGATCGTCGGTAGCTACGTAAACAGTATCCACCGCTTTTGAAACCTGTTCAAACACACGCTGAATCATAGGTTTACCTCCAATGTTTGCTAAAGGTTTACCGGGAAAACGTGTTGAACCAAACCGAGCAGGGATGATAGCAACAAATCGAAGTGAAATCATTTTATCTAATTCCAGATATTCTGTCTTTATTACGATATTTGTCTTTTCGTTCAAATTTATGTTTTGTCCGTACAAACCATCTTGCATACCGAACAAGTAACAATGCAATAATAGGATATGTAGCAGTGTTAAATGACTGGAATGACAAAGCCATAGCAATTAATGCCAAAACCAACAACCCTAAATTGAACATTTGATAAACAAAAATACTTTTTCTCATTGGTTTAATCCATATCAATATGGATGCCAACAAGTTAAGAGGATTTAGCCATAAAAGATTTAAATTATTTTTTACCAAAGGTTGAGTTGAAAAAAACATAAGATAAAAAACAATCACACCTGCCAAACCGGTTATTAAAAGACAAAAACTATCGACCAACGGTTTATAATGAGCTGTATTGTATTCAATAAATAAACTTAACAAACCAACAACCATTACCACAAAAAACACAAAAAAAGGTTCATACATCCAGTTTTGATCTTCAGTATCAATATTTTCTGCATTTACCAGCACTTTTCTTTCTTTGACCAAATTTTCAGGCTGAGTAATACCCGGTTTGAGCTCTTTTGCAAATTGAAATTCATTCATCAATACTTCAGGCAGAAACATACTTTCGAGTTGTGACGCGGTTTGATCGGCATCCATCCCAAATACCAAGTCAATACCAAACTTCAACCAGGTGTTATCCCCCACATAAACGCCTACCCATTGACGGTAAGTTTTCGGATCATTATCCTTCTGAAACTGCACAAACCCATCAATTGAATTTAAAATTTTATCACGCGGCCGGGTTGCACAGTTGTCAAACACGAAATTGTACCTGTACTTTCTGTTTTCCGGTTCGTAGTTTTTCAATAAAGCATTTATCAACCTTCGTTTTTCAGGTACAGAAATGTTGATAATTTGCTCCCAAACCATCGAATTCCGTCTGGCATATTCAGCGAGAAATACATTTGTTTGATTTACCCCCAAATAATAATCCGTTTCTCCTTTGATAAACTTGTAATAAAAATCTTCTGTTTCAAAACTGAATATCCCATAATTAAAAACCACATCTATCTTGTTTTGAGGATCATTTATCCGTATACCCGTATGTCCAAATTTCGCATAAACTTCTTTTCCGGGCGAACAAGTAACTAAACTTACAATCGATGAATCACTAAATGACAATTGTTGAGCATCTATTTTAAAAAAAAGTAAAAATAAAATGATTAGCAAAAATAGTTTTTTCATACGTATAATCTGTTGTTTTTTAATAAACCACAAATGTAGTAACATTTATTTAAAATCTTAATCATTTCCTTTTATATAATTGTTAATATATTCAAAAAGGGTTATATAAATCGATTTCAAAACAATTACTTTTTCAAGTCATATTTTTCTACCTTGTAAAAATTGTTGAATAAAAGATGATTAATTCCAAAAATATTCTCCATTTTAATTGGAATTCATAAACTTAATTTGTAAGTTTGCGACATATAAGTATTCAAGACTCTGGTTTAAAACATATTTTTCTGTCAAAAAAAAGGATGTAATAAATTACCGATTTCCTTATTCACTCGGCTAATCAGTGATTACAATTATTAATTTCAACCTGTCATCATGAAATATAAATTGTCGATAATAATTTACATATTCTTGTCAGGATTATTCATACTATCTGCATTCAATCTTGAGGCGGGCAATAAAATTGTGTCTATATCCGATACTTTAAAAGTGGCAACTTATAATATACGCATTAAAACAACCGCCGATACTGGTGAACGTTCGTGGAAAAAGCGTAAAAAACAGGTAACAAAACTTATCACAAACCATCGCTTCGATGTTTTTGGAGTGCAGGAGATAGTTGATAATTCGCAGGAAAGAGACCTGAAATTTCTGCTCCCTGCATACAATATTTTTTCCAAGGGTCGCGACGATAGCGAGGGTAAAACCGGTGAAAAATTAGCTGTAATGTATAATAATATCCGATTTACCGAACAGGATAAAGGTTTCTTTTTCCTTTCCGAAACTCCGGCCAAGGCCAGTAGAGGCTGGGATGCCGCATTGAATCGCATTTGTATATGGATAAAATTATATGACAACGTTACGAATAAACCTTTTTACTTTTTCAACGTTCACTTCGATCATGTCGGGACTTCTGCCAGAGCCGAAAGTGCAAAACTCGTTGTTTCAAAAATAAAGGAAATTGCCGGAAGCGAAACTGCTTTTTGTGTTGGCGATTTCAATGCATCGCCTTACGAAACTTCAGTTTACAACACCATGACAACCTATATGGCCGACAGCCGGGCAACATCCGAAACCGATCCGAAAGGATATGCCGGCACTTTCAACGGTTGGGATATTAGTTCGAAATATTTTTCAAAAAATGTTGAAATCGATTATATTTTTGTAACAAACATACAAATATTTACTTATTCTGTACTGAATGACATATTTTCAGACAATATTTATCCATCGGATCATTTCCCCGTTATGATAACATGTAAAATAAGATAATGTTGATCATTTCCGTATCGTATTTAAATGAAAACTATTGAAAATAACAACCGGTTTTAGGGATATGCAAACAAGTCATGCTTCCTAAGCGTTTGAATCTATAAAGGAATATAACAACAATCAAATAAAGTAAATTATTTAGCCTCACACAATCTAACAAGATTTAACAATTAAATTATACAGCCGGCTGAAAACATTTATAAAAAGAATGATTTTTTGTGATTCGTTAAACCGTTGATTATCAGTATATTATTAAATATAGTCTCTAAGTAGCACCTTACATCACATTCATTATGAAACAAATCCTTATCATCAATGGACATCCCGAAATGAGAAGTCTTTGTACAGAAATGGCCATGTCGTATCAAAAAGGCGCTGAAGCCTCAGGAGCCATCTGCAAATTGGTTCATTTAAGCAAAATGAATTTCGATCCACTACGTCATCTGGGTTACATGCATCCTCACAAACTTGAACCTGATCTCGCTGAAATTCAAAAGGATATTAAAGATGCAGATCATCTGGTATTTGTATATCCCAATTGGTGGGGAACTTATCCCGCTTTACTGAAAGGCTTTATCGACAGGGCTTTTCTTCCGAATTTTGCATTTAATTACCGTAAAAACTCTTCACGTTGCGAGAAATTACTACTTGGTAAAACCGCAAGATTAATTGTAACCATGGACACACCAAAATGGTATTATTATCTTTATTATGGTCGCCCTGGCCACCGTTCCATGAAAAAAAACATCCTCGAATTCTGTGGCATTAAGCCGGTTAGAATAAGTACGTTTGGACCGGTAAAAACAGCCCGTGAGTATAAAATAAAAGGTTGGCTTAAAGATGTTGAACGTTTAGGACAAAAACTGAAATAAACTTTAAAAGCTCCCTAATTAAGCATTTTTAAATTATCATCTTGAAAATCCTCGATAGGAATAATCAAATTTGGAAAATCTACTTTCTTACAAATTCAATATTAAAGTTTAATTGATTTTGCATGTCGGATTATGTAATCACAAAATTATAAATTTATCGATTTTTTCATATATCACTATTGCTTGTTAAAATTAAATTGTTTACATTTGCACACTTTCACTGCAATTGTGCATATCATTGTTTCAAATTTTAAAATACAACAAAAATAAATCAATTCATGAATCCAATTATTATCCATAATTTTGATGAATTCAACCAATATGTAGGTAAGGAATTAGGAACATCCGATTATCTGAAAATTACACAAGAGCAAATCAATCTCTTTGCCGATGCCACCCTTGATCATCAGTGGATACATACCGATCCTGAACGTGCGAAAACCGAAAGTCCGTTCAAAACCACGATTGCACATGGATATTTGAATTTATCGGTATTACCTTATTTGTGGATGCAAATTGTAGAAGTGAGAAACTCCCGCCTGACAGTAAATTATGGTATCGAAAAACTCAAATTTATGCAAGCGGTAACCGTTAACAGTGAAGTACGATGCAGGGCGAAATTGAATTCATTGGTAAATTTAAGAGGCACTACCAAAGCCGAAATCTTCGCAACCCTTGAAATAAAAGACAGCAATAAACCCGCTCTGGAAGCGCATATTATCTTTCTTTATCATTTTGTCTAAATTAATTCTATGTCGGCATTCACCAACTAAAATTAGACATAATAACGATTTTTATATATCAAAAAAGGATAACTATTTCTAATTATCCTTTGCCAAATGGCGGTATGGACGGGACTCGAACCCGCGACCCCCTGCGTGACAGGCAGGTATTCTAACCAGCTGAACTACCACACCATTTCTTATTGGGGCATTGTTTTCTAATGCGGTGCAAAGATACGGCAAATTTTCATTTCTGCAATAGCTCTTAAAAAAAATATATGTTTTCGGTAAAATATTTTTTCACTGAAAACCTTTAACAACGGTAATTTAACATGAAACATTATAAATTTCACATCATCAAACAATCAGATTGGAAATGAAAACTCTTGTCTCAGATTAAATTGTTATCTTTGCAATCCGATTATTGAAAATTTGAAATTGAATGAAAGAAAATGACAATACTGCAGTTTTATTAATCCACTGCCCTGATAAAGCAGGAATATTAGCTGCCGTTACAGAATTTATCAACCAACACAAAGGAAACATCCTCTATTTAGATCAGTATGTAAATCGTGAAGAAAAGGTTTTCTTTATGCGTGTAGAGTGGGATTTGACAGCTTTTCAGATTCCTAAAGAAAAAATTGAAGAATACTTTCAAACTTTGCTTGCCATCCGTTACGATATGAATTTCAGGCTATATTTTTCCGATACCAAACCCCGCATGGCCATATTCGTGTCAAAGATGTCGCATTGCCTGTACGATTTACTGGCACGTTACGCAGCAGGCGAATGGCGCGTAGAAATTCCCTTAATCATCAGCAATCATCCGGATATGAAACCCGTTGCAGAACGTTTCGGGATTGAATATCATTATATGCCTATTACAAAAGAAAATAAAGAAGAACAGGAGTCCAAACAACTTCAATTACTCAAAGAACACAACATTACATTTTGTGTTCTTGCACGTTACATGCAGATTCTTTCGCCGGAATTTATCAACAATTACCCGAACAGAATCATCAACATTCATCACTCGTTTTTACCGGCTTTTGCAGGGGCAAAACCTTATCATGCAGCTCACGAACGTGGCGTAAAAATCATTGGCGCAACAAGCCATTATGTTACAAGCGAACTCGATGCTGGTCCGATTATAGAACAAGACGTTACACACATCTCGCACAAAGACACTGTGGATGAGCTCATTAAAAAAGGCCGCGACTTGGAAAAAATTGTACTTTCTCATGCCGTAGAAAAACATATCGACCGTAAAATTCTGGCTTACAAGAACAGAACAATTGTTTTTCAATAATATTAAATTATATTTGCGTTCGTTTTTTGCATAAAAAACCTGTTTTTTAGTCATCGGATGACTTATATTTAGGAAGAAACCCTTAAAAACACAAAATATGGAAGTAACACGCTTATTCGATTTATTGGATAATTATCTTGATAAATATCCAACTCAAGAAGTTGCTCTGGCTGCAAAAAGGAACGGACAATGGCGTAAGTTCAGCATTCAGGAATATGTCGAACTAACCAACAATATCAGTTTCGGTCTGCTGAAATCAGGCATTAAACAGGGAGATAAAATAGGAATCGTAAGTGGAAACCGCCCCGAATGGAACATGCTCGATTTCGCCATTATGCAAATCGGCGCTATTTCAATTCCTATCTACCCCACTATCAGCCAGGATGATTACCGCTACATACTGAATCATGCCGAAATGAAAATGATTTTCATCGAAGGCAAAGAATTACGCAATAAACTACAGCCTATTTTACCTGAAGTAAAAACATTGAAAAAAGTTTATACTTTCGACGATTTGGGAACTGAATATAAATATCTCGATCAACTGATTCAGTTAGGAAAAGAAAATTCCGAACCCGAAAAGCTTAACAAACTGAAAGCGTCGATTAAAGCCGACGAAATGGCAACGATAATTTACACTTCCGGAACAACCGGAAACCCCAAAGGTGTTATGCTCTCACACAGCAACATCGTGAATCAACTGAAAAACTTACAGGATACTCCTGCAAAATGGAGTAATATCGCTTTAAGTTTTCTGCCGCTTTGCCACGCTTACGAACGCATGTTGGTGTATTTATATCAATATCTTGGCATGTCGGTGTATTATGCCGAAAGTCTCGCCACGATTGCCGACAATATTAAGGAGGTAAACCCGACCATGATGTCTGCTGTACCCCGTTTACTCGAAAAAATTTACGACAAACTCTATCTGGCTGGTAAAAAGCTTCCGTTTATCCAACGTAGTATTTATTATTGGGCATTTAAACTTGCCACCAAATATCAGCTCGAAGGTATGAGTAAGTGGGATTTGGCGAAAATAAAACTTGCCGATAAACTCATTTATTCGAAATGGCGTTCTGCACTGGGAGGAAACTTCGATATTGTAGTTTCAGGAGGATCTGCCATACAAAAGCACATTGCATCATTTTTCTCGGCAATCGGAATGCCTGTCTTCGAAGGTTACGGGCTGAGCGAAACGTCTCCTGTCATAGCCGTAAGTCAACGCGGAAAAAACGGGCGGAAATTCGGCACTGTAGGTTTACCGTTACCCGGCGTTGAAGTCAGACTCGGCGAACAAAACGAAATCATTTGCCGGGGACACAACGTCATGATGGGCTATTATAAAGACCCCGAACTGACCGCACAGGTTATTGACGCCGATGGTTGGCTTCATACCGGCGACACCGGAAAAATCACCCCTGAAGGTCAGTTAATTATCACAGGCCGCCTGAAAAGTTTATTCAAAACTTCTTTTGGAAAATATGTTAATCCAGAGGCTATCGAATCGAAATTTACAGAATCGCCGTTGATAGAAAATATGATCGTATTGGGCGAAAATAAAAAATTTGCCGCGGCGCTGATTTCCCCCGATTTTGTTTATCTCAAATCATGGTGTGGAAAGCATAAAATCCCATACACAACCAATGAAGAAATGATCCAGCATCCTGTCGTTGTAAAGCGTTATCAGGATGAAGTTAAAAAATACAATCAGCATTTCGGTGATTTTGAACAGGTAAAACGCTACCAGTTGGTTCCCGACGAATGGACACAACAGATAGGTTTCCTGTCTCCAACTCTGAAAATTAAGCGGAATGTGATTGAAGCGCATTATGCCGACAGAGCAGAGAAATTGTTTCAATAAAACATATATTACTGATAACAATACAGCAGATTAACCAAGCAGTTAATCTGCTGTATTGTTGTAAAATGGTTCATTAATTTTTCCGAATTATTAATTGTCAATTATTAATTATACTTGTATCTTTGCAGCGTGAAAAAACGATACTTCATATATCTTTCATACAAAGGAACTGCATATCACGGATGGCAGATACAACCTAACGGCATTTCAGTGCAGGAAGTGTTGACAAAAGCATTATTCACGGTACTTCGGCGCGAAATTGAAATTGTCGGGGCCGGACGAACCGATACGGGCGTACATGCCAAACTGATGGTAGCGCATTTCGATTTCGATGGCGAACTTCCGAAACTCACTGATTTTACGGACAAACTAAACAGCCTGCTACCTCGCGACATTGCCATTTCAAAAATCGCGGAAGTAAAAGCTAACGCACACGCACGTTTCGATGCGATTTCCAGAAAATATGAATATCATGTAGTTACGCATAAAAATGTTTTTAAAAACGAATATGCAGCCAGATTGAACGGCAATATCGACTTTGGTAAAATGAATCGGGCGGCTGCAACGCTGAAAGAATATAATGATTTTACCAGTTTCAGCAAACTCCACACCGACGTAAAAACCAATAATTGCGTAATTATGCAGGTCGGGTGGACTGAAAATGATGGCGAATGGATTTTCACTATCGAAGCCGACCGCTTTTTACGCAATATGGTTCGAGCCATCGTCGGCACATTATTGGAAGTTGGCCGGGGAAAAATGACCATTGAACAATTCCGGGAGGTAATTGAATCAAAAAACCGCTGCAAAGCAGGGACTTCCGTTCCGGCACAAGGTTTATATTTAGTTGACATCCAATATCCTGAAGAAATATTTCAAATCCCCAATTCCCAAACGGGATATTAATAAAATACAAATTATTAGTTTGTCAAATTATTTATAAACAGAAACAGTTAACCTTTAACCCCGTTTGGGGGCAGAGGGTTTAAATCGTAAATATACATGTGGTTAGTTCTTGGATTTTTATCTGCGTTGTTACTTGGAATATATGATGTAAGTAAAAAAGTTTCGTTGCAAGGCAATGCAGTGATTCCTGTTCTGCTGACATCCATTTTATTTTCATCCACAATTCTGCTTCCTTTTTTGCTGATTTCCAAATTTCAACCCGCACTACTTGAAGGAACGGCGTTTTTTGTTCCTTCAGTCGATTTCCGCACACATTTATTTCTCATCCTGAAAGCGGTTATCGTCCTTTCTTCCTGGTTATTTGCTTATTTTGCTATGAAACATTTACCCATCACGCTGGCTTCGCCCATCAAGGCAACCCAGCCTGTTTGGGTAGTTTTGGGGGGCGTTCTGATTTTTGGCGAAAAATTGTCGGGATTCCAGACCGCAGGAGTCGTTATAACTTTGATGTCATTTTTTATGTTTTCGTTTGCAGGTAAAAAAGAAGGCTTCTCCATCACTTCCAACAAGTGGATTTGGTTTATCATTATGGCAACGCTTACCGGAGCGGTCAGCGGATTGTACGACAAATACCTGTTGAGCCGGTTCGATCACATGGCCGTTCAAACCTATTACACTTTTTATCAGGCTATTATTATGGGAGCCATCACACTATTTTTATGGTATCCCACGCGAAAGAAAACTACCCCGTTTCAGTTTCGTTGGTCTATCGCACTTATTTCCGTATTTCTTGTATCTGCTGATTTTGCCTATTTTTATGCACTCACTATGCCCGACTCATTAATTTCTATCGTTTCCACGATTCGGCGGGCAGGAGTGATTGTTCCCTTTTTTTACGGAGCCTTGATAATGCACGACAAAAATCTGAAATTGAAAATTATTGATATGATTGGAGTGATTCTTGGAATGGTTTTTCTGTTTTTAGGTTCATAAAACCTCAATAGACAATCACTTAAGTTATTGAATATATTGTTTTTACAGAAATAAAATCATCCGATTATAAACAAAAATAAAAAATCAATGTAATTAATTTGATTATTCGACGAAAAGTTTGTATTTTTGCAAGCCCAAATAGAAAAGTAGAAATAATAAAAAAATTAAGATATGAAAAGCGGAATTCACCCAGAAAACTATCGCACCGTGGTATTTAAAGATATGTCGAATGGCGATACATTTTTCTCACGTTCAACTGTAAGCACCAAGGAAACTATCGAAATTGACGGGATAACTTACCCTATCGTTAAGATGGAAATTTCAAGTTCTTCACACCCTTTCTATACCGGCAAATCGAAACTGGTGGATACTGCAGGACGTGTGGATAAGTTTATGAACCGTTATGCAAAACGCATGGAAGGTAAAAAATAACTTACAAAACCGAATGTATTTAAAGCCCCGAACCAAATTGGTTCGGGGCTTTTTTTAATATTTTCCTATAAAAGGTCAAGACGATCCTCACCGTTTAAAAAAACGGTGAAAGAATTTTTTCAAGAATATTATTTTAACGGGGGTAAATTTCCAACACCCCAATTTTTATTGGGGTTATCATTTAACCACAGTTCTAAAATTCCCCCTTTTTGAAATGTTTTATGGCTGAACCAAAAATTATTCCAGTCGACTCCATTTAGTTGAGCGTTGTCAATATAAATGTTTTTTTCGGAGTTGTTATGGGTTTTGATTGTAAAATACTCGCCTTCGTAGTATTTTTTGTCTAATTTTATGGTAATTTCATCAAAAATTGGCGTTGTGATTTCATAAACAGGAGTTATGGCTTGGTTGCCTTGTATATTGAATAATCCGATTGCCATAAGTGCGCTGATACCTCCCATTTGCCCCTGATCTTCATCGTGTCCTCCATATCCCAAATCAGGTGTAATTCCACCGTATGCTTGCTGTTGCACTCGTCTTGCCCAATATTGTGTTAGCCAAGGTTTTTGAGCATAACTGAATACGTGTGCATTGGAGCATCCGGGTTGGTTTGCGTAACTAATGTATCCGTTTGAATAACCAAATACAAAGTCATTTTCTACCGATTTTTCGAAAGCAAAGTTTAATTTTTCGCAAAAAGCATCGTTTCCACCCATTTTTTTAGCCAATTCCGGAATGGCGTGTGAAACTCCCCACGTGCCTTGCCAAGCGTTTGCTTCTACCCAACCATCGCCATTTAATGGGTCATTGTGCATAAATTTTCCGTTTTTATCCTTTGGAAATAATAGTTTCTGGACTGGTTCAAAGTTCTTTTCCCAATTGCGTGATCGGTTAAAAAAATATTTGTAATCGTCCTGATGATTTAATTTATAAGCCATTTGTGATGCTCCCCAGTCTTGAAACGATGCTTCAATGCCAATTCCCACATTGTTGGGCCACCATCCATTTTTGATGTAAAACGCAACGTCTTCTTTGGGACCTAACATTCCACCGGGCATTAAATTTCGTTTTATAACCTGAAATGCGTGTTCGGGCTCAGCTTTGGTGAGTAATCCTTTCATATATGTGCTGACAATCAAATTACTTGCCGGACAGCCGGTCATAATGTATGAATAACCGCCGCCACACGGTCCGCGTGGCAATAAATATCCGTTATTGGCGTATTCTATCATTGAAGCGGACATTTCATCCAATACTTCAGGCCAAGCCAATCCCCATAAAACATTCACATTCCACTGAGTGAGCCACCAAGCATCTGAATTATACATATTAAATTTAACGGATCCGTCTGCATTTTTGGGA